>NZ_JAILPX010000071.1 GCF_024699275.1 Selenomonas sp. | reverse complement strand
AAATTCCATGCCACGCTGCCGCTCTTCATAGCTGTAGCGGTAAATTTGCATTTCCTTGGATATATGCTCCAAATAGCTGACAGACATAGCCTGATACTCCATGATCATACGGGATAACGATGTCACTTCCCCATACTTCAGAGCTTCCTCCAACATCTTGCACTTTTCTTCCAATTCCTCCACCTTCTGGACATTTTCCTTATAACGTTTCTTGATGGCATAGATTTCGGCTGATGGTATCTCCTGCACCTTGATTACATGAGGTGCCGATGCAATGCTTTTACGTTTTAATGGCCGCATGATTCATCCCTCCGCTCTGCGATTCTTATACATCTGATAAAATATATTGTTTTCATCAGGCGGTGGAACTTCTTTATTTGCTTCTTCCTCCAGAATTCGCCTAATAGCTTCCTGCTTTCGTGCAGCCTCCTCATGTTTTGTCATAGCTTTTTCAGTCGCAAGATTTGAATAACCATTTTGCAGAGCACAATTCAGCCAGCCTCCCGGATTGCCAATGCTACTTCTTTTTTCTGCAAATTCGAGATTCGCAAGTTGAACTTTCACGGCTTCCTTACCATATTTGCTTATAAACAAGAGCATAGACTTTTTATCTATATCCTGCTTTGCCCCAAAATCCATTAATGCTCTTACTTCATCATCCACTACAATCGCTGCATGCTTACTTTTCTCTTGAACATTCTTCAAGGTATATGGGAGCAAATCTCCAACAGATCTAAAATCAGATTTTACAACAGTAACATCTCCATTATCTTCTGTTGGTGTTGTTGTTTTATGATATTGATTGTTAATTGTATTGTTGGAACTTGTATTATTAGCCCCATTTTCATTGGCTGAAACCACTTGCGCTGTATGGGCTTCCGCCGTTTTCCCCGTGGCGGAAATTTCCGTCCCCGGCTCTTCCGTGCACGACTTTTCCGTGGCCGAAATTTTACTGCACGGTACAATCTGGTCTTCATCTGCCGTGGCAGGATTTTTCCGCTGCGGCTTTTCTACGCTTCCGTCCGCCACTTCCGACAGCTTTATGTTAATGGTATAAACATTGCCTGCGAACTTATTGCCTTCCCCACGGCGTTGCCTGACACTCACATATCCATGCGAAACCAACTCTTTAAGGTAGCTGTTATATGTATCCCGGCTAATACCTAAGTCATAGCAGATTGTGTCCCGCTTAGGAAACACCTCGTGCCCATATACACACAGATAACAATATAGGCCTTTAGCACCTATTTTTATTGACCTATCTCTCATTACACGCTTACCGACCACACCATATCCTTGGTCAAGTACGCTGCCTTCATAGGTCTTTAGCTTATCTCGTTTTTCCTTATCCATTTTTCCCTCTACTTTCACCAATCTTAGGCATTAAAATTGGATTAAAAATTTTTCGTGCATTTCGAGGGATTTTTTGCTAAAATATATTTATACTATTTCGATTTTGCAAAAATCCCTGTGAGAACCGGTAACAGACCTCCATCTGTTACCGGTTTTTTTCTATGGAAATGTATCCATATATTGACTCGTAGCCATCCAATCAACCTCCATGATAATTTCTTACTTTTGTTATATTTACATTTAGGCATAGAAAAAGCAGATGCTGACTTACTTTACAGCATCTGCTCAATCACAATATATCGTTGCCATCCATTCAACCTTGGTCTAGCTTATCTAAAGGGGATAAATACCATCACATGAATATGCTCCACAACTTTTGCCCTTTGCCTATCGTAATACTCATCTAAATAACGGTAAAACCGCTGTCCCATGTCAAATTCAAGGATGTTCACATACGACCCCAACGTTGTCATTTCATAGCGTAAAGAGCCTTCATCCATAAACATCACGATAAAGGCAGGAAAATTTCCACTCTGTCACAAAATGGCAAGTATACTTGCGTGAAGAGGAACACGCGGACATAAGCATAATTGTGTATTAATCAAGGAGCGTTTAGCATGAAAAAGTTATTTGCAATCAACGGAAGCCCCAGACGCAATGGGAATACGGCACAGCTTCTGCAAGCGGCTATGCGTGGAGCAGAAGCAGCTGGTGCAGAAACGGAACTGATTCATCTTTATCCCCTGCATTTCAAAGGCTGCATCAGTTGCTTTGCCTGCAAGTTAAAGGATCGTGAACATGGTATTTGTGCCATAAAAGACGAGCTCTCCCCCATTTTGACACAGCTCAAGGAAGCAGATGCCATTATTTTTGGCTCGCCAATTTACTTCATGAATCTCAGTGCCTGCATGGTGGCCTTTTTAGAACGATTCCTGTTTTCCAATTATCTCTATACTGTGGAAAATTCCTCGGTGTTTCCCAAAACCATGCCCAGTGCCTTTTTCTATACCATGAATGCCACCGAAGAACAGGCCCGGCAGTTCCATTTGGAAGACAAATTAGCGATGTACGATATGGGCTCTGAAAACATCCTCAAGGTGAAACCTTGCCGGCTGATGGCCTATAATACAGTACAATTCAAGGATTATTCGAAATACGAAGCCTCCATGTTTTCCGAGGCAGATAAAAAAGCCTATCGCGAGGCTAACTGGCCGCAGCTTTGTGAAAAAGCCCATACTATTGGTAAAAGCCTGATCGAATCAGCGGTTGATTTGTAGTCCATAGGTCTTAGCAGAAACCTGTCCTATTTCTGCCAGCGTTTCTGTCGTTTGAGCACTAACTATTACGGGAAAAGCCAGTACACTTGCTCCCAGCATAGAACATACCATTATTTTTAATCTCTTCATTTTCATATTTTCCACACGCCTATATACAAACATAAAAAAAATCGACGTCTCCTTTTAAGGAGAGGAAATACCTACGCATTTCCTTCACGTCGATTTTGTGCTGTTGAAACAGCATGGCTCCTACACAGCCGTGTATGTTATTGTCTTCTTATCTATCCATCAAGCGAACAGAATTGCTCAGCTCCACAGAATAGGCTTCACCAAAACGCGCATTCATTTCCTCATCGGTCGGTGGCGCCATATGCTGTTTGAGCTTCACGGCCGTTACCGGCTTCAGTGCATCCAGCTGATTCTCAATGGAAGCTAAACGGCTTTCCGTTTCCTGCAGGGCACTGGCATTCTTTTCTTCATCGCCGGCCTGCAACTGGGATAACTCTGCCTCGTAGCTGCTTTCCTGCGCCTTAAGCCCATTAATCTGATCGTTCTTATAATAAGGCTGCTGGGTATAAGCACCGATACCACGGACATTCATCACTCTGCAATCTTCCTTTCTCTATCCTTTTTAAGAACATCTTGGATATCCCGCAATCAATATACCCTAAAATATTTCCGCTGTAAATAGATTAGGCGTAAATTTAACCAAAATTTAATCTAAGGAAAAAGGATTACCCACGCTGTGTCCAAAACGCGATAGCCTTATTCCGTTACGGCTGCCGAAGGATTGTCTTTTTTCAGCAGGCCGCTGCCACAATGGCGGGCCACCAGTACAGCCAATGTCATAAGCGCCAAGGCCAGTACCAGCTGCAGTCCATCCACCATCAAGGTAAAATCGCCGCTAGCCAGTTTACCGACAATGCCCACCACACTCATGACCAGTGCGCTCATGGTCACCAGGAACATAAAGGTCATGGGAATATAGAGCATCCAGCCCTGACGGCCCGTGGTTTTCAGGAACAAGGCCAGAGCAATCAGTACCAATGCCGAAAGCAGCTGATTGGCTGCACCAAAGAGGGGCCAGATATTCATGTAACCAGCCAGGCACAGAGCATAGGCCAGAACCAGCGTCAATGCCGTGGACGCATATTTATCCATCAGGAGCTTCACCAGACCACCAGCCTTTTCCCCTTCACCGGGAGCCACCAACTCCTGCAGGGACATGCGGCCGATGCGGGCCACGGAATCGATGGTGGTCATGGCCAGCGCCGACACGCACATGGTGATGATGCAGGCTGAAACCGCCGCAGGCAGGCCAAACATCTGGAAGAAACCGCCAATGGCTCCAGCAAAGATCTGGAAGGGTGTGCCCTGGGGCAAGGCGCCATTGGACGCAGCTGCGCAGGCGATAACCAGCGCCACCACCCCTAGCAGGGATTCCACCAGCATGGCTCCATAACCTACAGGAAGCATATCCGCTTCATTGGCAACGGCCTTGGAGGAAGTGCCCGAAGACACCAGGCTATGGAAGCCGGAAACAGCACCACAGGCAATGGTGATGAAGAGAATCGGAAACAAAGACTGCCCCTTGACCGTAAAGCCCACAAAGGCCGGCATATTGATGACGGGATTGGCCATCAGAACGCCAACTACACCGCCGAAAACCATGCCCAAAAGCAGGAAAGAACTCAGATAATCCCGGGGTTCCATCAAGAGCCACATGGGCAGAACCGAAGCGATAAAGCAATAGCCAAAGGTCACATAGCGCCAGCCCGCAGCATCCAGATACAGGGGGAACTGCATGCCCACCGCAAACATGGCTGCCACCAGCACCACCGCCACCAGGAATTTCACCAGGCCCGAAGGCTGGAACTTACGGATAAAGACACCAAAGCCCATGGCCACCACGATGTAGAGCATGGAAATGGAAGCCGCCTGCGCCCCCGGTACATTAAGCGATCCATCTTTGGCAAAGCCGTTGAAGGTATTGGCCAGAATATCGGCAAAAGCGGCCAGTACCAACAGGGTGAACAGCCAACAGAACAGCAGGAACAGGCGGCGGCCCGTACGGCCCACATATTGTTCAATCAGCATGCCCATGCTCTTGCCCTGATTCTTTACCGAAGCATAAAGGGCCGTGAAATCCTGTACGGCGCCAAAGAAAATGCCTCCCACCAGCAGCCAGAGCATTGCCGGCGCCCAGCCAAACATGGCCGCAATAATGGGCCCCGTCACAGGCCCGGCCCCTGTAATGGAGGAAAACTGATGGGCAAAGACCGTAAACCGGGAAGCCGGTGCAAAATCGCCGCCATCCTCCAGCGCCACTGCCGGCGTCTTGGCCGCAGGGTCAATGCCCCAGGTTTTCACCAGCCACCTGCCATAGAGAAAATAGGCCGCCACAAACGCCGCCATGGCGACCCCCACCAATGTTAAACCATTCATACATAAGACCTTCTTTCATCGACAAAGTATAAACATATTATTCCGATTGGATATTTGTATAATGTGTATAGTATCACTTTGCTTTATATGTGTCAACTTGTAAACTTGCATAAATGACCACATTTTTTAGAAAAAAGGTAAAAAAGTCCCTGCCGAGCAAGGATTTACTCGACAGGGAAATCTTTTTGAACAGATTTTATTTTAATTCAACCACCGTGGCTCCCGTGCCACCTTCGTTGATATCGGCGAACTGGAAGCTCAGTACATTGCGGTGGCTCTTGAGATAGGCATGGACCCCTTTGCGCAAAGCGCCAGTGCCCTTGCCGTGGATAATCAGGACCTGGGACAGGCCTGCGATTACCGCATCGTCGATGAACTTGCCTAAGGTCATCTCGGCTTCATCCACCATCATGCCGCGGATATCGATATCCCGGCCGATATTCTGCGTCTTCTGCAGGAAGCTGCCCGCCTGGGAAGTCTTGCGGCTGCCCGTATTGGCGCTGGGCTTTTCAGCGGCCTTATGGGCGATAAAGGTGCAGGCATTGGCCTTCAGCTTGGTGCGCAGCGCGCCCACCTGTACCGTCAGGTCCTTGCCCTGGATTTCCATTACCGTCCCCTTCTGGTCCAGCTTCTTCACATAGACCGTATCGCCCACACGGATTTTCTTTAGGTCAATGCGCTGGCCTACGCCCTTCTGGGCCATGATACCGGGGTTGGCCTTGGCCGAAGCATCGTTGATTTTCGCTCGGGCCGCCTGGATAGCCTGCTGACGGGCCTTGATGCCCTGGTCATCAAACTGTTCCTTGAGCTGATTGATGACCTCCTCCGATTCTCGGCGGGTCTGGCGGATAAGCGCCGCACTCTTGTCCTTGGCCTTGCGGATGATGTCGCCCTTCTTCTGGCTCAGTTCATCCTTGGCCTTCAGGAGTTTTTCCTCCAGCTTCTTGACCCGGGCCTGGCGTTCGGCAATATCCGCATTGCGCTGCTCGTACATCATCTTTTCATTTTCCAATTCGTTGATGACGTGCTCAAACTGGGCATGATCCGCCTTGACCAGCTGCTGTGCCCGCAAAATCAGGGAATCACCCAGCCCCAGCCGGCGGCTGATGGCAAAGGCATTGCTGGCGCCGGGAATGCCGATCAGCAGCCGGTAGGTAGGCTGCAGGGTTTCGATATCGAATTCCACACAGGCATTTTCGATGCCATCCCGGGTGTAGGCAAAGGTCTTGAGTTCGGAATAATGGGTGGTAGCCACAGTGGTAGCCCTGACTTCCAGCAATCTCTCCAAAATGGCCATGGCAAGCGCTGCCCCCTCTTCCGGGTCTGTGCCCGCTCCCAATTCATCCAGCAGCAGCAAGTCTTCGCTTTCCACCTTATCCAGGATGCTGACCAGATGAGTCATATGGGCCGAGAAGGTGGAAAGGCTCTGCTCAATGCTCTGCTCGTCACCGATATCCGCGTAGATGTTGGCATAGAGCGCAATCTCCGAGCCCTGGTCCACAGGCAGATAGAGACCTGCCTGGGCCATGAGCACCAAAAGGCCCAGGGTCTTCATGGTAACCGTCTTGCCACCGGTATTGGGGCCGGTAATCAACAGCATCCGATAATCCTCGCCGATGCTGATGTTGGTGGGCACCACCTTATCGGCCGCAATCAGCGGGTGCCGGGCATTATGGAGCACCGTGCGGCCCTCATCATTGAGTTGGGGCCGAACAGCCTTCATGGCATTGGCCAGCCGGGCCTTGGCAAAGGTAAAATCAATATCCCCCAGGATTTCACAATTGGCCAGCAGGGTTTCCTTTTCCCGCTGGATTTCCCCCGATAACTGGCGCAAAATCCGCTGGACCTCCTGCTGCTCAGCCAAAGTCAGCTGCTTTACATCGTTATTGAGTTCCACCACGGCCATGGGCTCGATAAAGAGGGTGGAGCCACTGGCTGACTGGTCATGGATAAGTCCCGGGAAGTGGGCGCGGTATTCGGCCTTTACGGGAATGACATAACGCTCATCCCGGACCGTGACAATGGCATCCTGAAACATCTTCTGATAAGCACCATCATGGAGAATGGCATTGATTTTATCCTTGATGCGGCTCTGGGAGGATTTGAGTTCCCGGCGAATACGCCGCAGCTCCACACTGGCGTCCTCCCGCATGTTTCCGTGTTCGTCGATGACATTGTTGAGATTTCGTTCCAGCTGCCCCAGGATTTCCAGAGAACGGGCCCATTCCTGCAGGATGGGGGATTCCAACTCCAAGTCCCGGAAGAAATATTTGATAGTCCGCATAGCATACATGGTACTCATGATGTTCTGCAGTTCTTCCAGCTCCAGGACCGCCCCTTTGGCCGCCTTCTTCAGGAGCATACGGATATCCCGGATACCGCCCAAAGGCGGTGCCGACATGGACAGGACCCTGACCGCTTCTGTGGTCTGCTCCTGCCATTCGCTGACCTCGGCAAAATCCGAGCTGGGCAATAGATTACGAGCCTTTTCCTTGCCCAAGGCTGAACCGGCATGTTCTGCCAGCTTTTCGGTGATTTTCTTGTATTCTAAAACCTTAAACGATTCTTGTTCCATTTCGTCATTGAACTCCTCTAAAGAAATGTCCTCGGGTAATCTCTGTCCCCTCCTGCCGCTTCAGCGCATCTTCCTGGGCTTCATCCAAATCAGCAGGCAGTTTCATGGCCTGTAGGTAGGCCCGGGTAATGGCCGTGATTTCCGCAGGTTCCATGGCCTTAAGCTCCAGCTGCAGGGTCTTGATGCCCGCGCCCTTAAACTTCATGGCATGGGGTAGCATGGACAGAGTCTTGCTGTTCAGCACATGCATATGGCAGAACTGATCCATGCGCAGGGGGAACAGGGCTTCCTTGCGGTCCTTTAAGGCATAACGCCCCTTGGTGCAGGGATGGCTGCAGGACCCCGTATCCACGCCTCCCAGGAAGCTGCCCGTGACGCAGTACTCCGATACCATAAGTTCCAAACGGCCATGGGCGATGACGCTTAAGGGCAAAGCACTTTCCCGGGCCAGTTTCTCCATCTGCTGCCACTTGAGTTCCGGCGACAGGGTGGCAGAAGCCACGCCATAATCCTGCAAGAAGCGAAGCGTGCTTTTGTTATAGGCAATCAGACTGTAATCGGCATGAATAGCAAAATCCGTCAGCCGCTTCACGAGTGCAATCTGCGCGATGTTATGGACATGAACCGCTGTTGGCGGGAAATTCCTGGCCGCCGTGAGAATCTTCTCAAAGAAGGGCTGGAAATCCCCCCGCATAATGCGGGGCAGGGTGAAGTCCAGCCGCACGTTGGCCTTCTTCGCCAAATGCCAGGCCTTTTCGTAATCCATTACCGTCAGCGCTTCATGCTCATAAGACTCCCCGCCAAAGATGATGCCATCAGCACCACCTTCCAGCGCAGCCCGCATCTTTTCCAGGTTATCCACGGACACCATCAGCTTAGGCTGAGGCAGCTTACCCGTAAAGGGAGCCGGCTTGAAGGGCACCGGCTCCGCTACCCGCAGTGGATAATGGGCCAAACGCTGGGCATCCAACTCCTCCACTGCCTGCCGCCGGGCCTCATTGATCTCGCTCATGGGCACCATGACTTCGCCCTGGATTTCCGTCTGCAAGTCCAGCAGTTCATAGACCGACGTTCCCAGACGATTGATCTGCTTATGGATGACCTCAGCCGACAGTGGGCGCTTCTTCGCCGCTTCACCGATAAATTCAGTGTGGCCTCTGCCCACATGTCCCTGCTCATCCCGCAGCACGACTGTCAAGGGCTCGCCAATGGCCGCCTTGACCTCTGCCCGGATGGGAATCCGCCGTACCGGCGCACCGCTGGCATATTTTTCCTTGGCCTGTTCCATCAGCTGGGCATCGTAAACCTTGAATACCCGGTCATGGTCGCGGACAGCAGAAGGGATGGCAAAGCGCACCACAGCGCCGCTGTCCGCCGTAGTCAGCGGTTCCCCCTTCGCGGTGGTCATTTCGTTGATGGTGGCCGTTACCCGGCCCCCCACCTTGACCCAAAAGTCCACCTGGTCCCCCAGGGAAAGTCTGCCGGATAATTTTACCGTCACCAGCCGCTTATCCCAATCATAGGCCGTTACCCGGCCTATGGAGAGACCGCGGTTGTTGGGGCGGCGGTCACTCATCATATTCTTGCCCGGACGGTTGAGCAGATAAGCCGTGGTGAAGTCCCGGTTAAAGATCTGGGCCAGATTATCCCGGGCAATCTGGTCCACGGAATAATCCTGCCCGGACAGATACAGGTCAATGGCAGCCCGGTAGGTTCCCACCACGGTAGCCACGTATTCCGGACGCTTCATGCGGCCTTCGATTTTGAGGGAGGCCACCCCGGCCTTAATCAGATCGGGAATCACATCAATGGTGTTGAGATCCCGAGGGGAAAGGAGATAACTGCCCGCCTTGTCCCCCAGTACATCATCGCCCTGTTCATCCACCAAAGTGTAGGGCAGACGGCAGGGCTGGGCACAGCGGCCCCGATTACCGCTGCGGCCGCCAATCATGCTGCTCATCAGACACTGCCCTGAATAGCAGACGCAGAGTGCGCCATGCATGAAGACCTCAATCTCCACCTGGGAATGCGCACAGATATGGGCGATTTCCTTCAAGGACAGTTCCCGGGAAAGCACTACCCGGGTAAAGCCCAGTTCCTGCAGGGCCAGAACCCCTTCCAGACTATGTACCGTCATCTGGGTGCTGGCATGCAGGGGCATATCCGGCACGATTTCCCGAGCAATACGGGCCACCCCCAGGTCCTGCACCAAAATGGCATCGGCACCGGCCTCCCGCAGGAACAGGAGATATTCCTTGAGGGCAGGGATTTCCTCGTCATCCACAATGGTGTTTACGGTAATGTTAATCAGCACATCGCGCAAATGCGCAAAACGGATGGCTTCTTTCAAGCCATCCTCATCAAAGTTATTTGCATAGGCCCGGGCACCAAACTGGCTGCCCGCCATATAGATTGCATTGGCACCGCTTTCCACGGCAGCAATCAGCGCCTCACGGCTGCCAGCCGGGGCTAATAATTCAACCATTTATTCTTTCTCCTCATCATTTTCCATTTCTTGGGCTTCCTGCAAATGCTGAACCTCCTGGAAGAGTTCCAGCTGTTCATTGTCCAGCCCGGCCACCGCTTCTTCGGTGGTGGGTAAATCCGGCAAATCCTCCAGTGTATTGATGCCAAAACAGCGCAGGAAGGTCGCGGTGGTTCCATAGAGAATGGGCCGTCCGAGAACCGGTTTTCGCCCCACTTCTGCCACCAGCTCCAATTCAATCAATTTCTGCAGTGCCCGCTCAATGCGCACACCGCGAATATTTTCAATCTCCGCCTTGGTGATGGGCTGCTTGAAGGCAATGATGGAAAGGGTCTCCATGGTGGGGGCCGAAATCTTCCGGTCCACTACCTGACTCAGCCGCTCCACGGTGCCAAAGGCTTCCGGCCGGGTAGCCAGCTGATAGCCGCCTGCCACCTGCCGCAGGGTCAGTCCGCTCTTGCGTTCATCCAGTTCCTGCTGAAGCCGGGTGATGATGTTCTGGGTCCCCAGCACATCCCGTTCGATGATATGGGCAATCTCCTTGACGCTCATGGGATTGCCCGCCGCAAAGAGGACGGCCTCCACCAGCCCTGTATCGGCTATTTCTGCCCGTACATTCTCAGGCATGAACTTCCTCCTCCCGGACACAGATATAGATTTCCGCAAAGGAACGCTGCTGCTTCACCGTAACGGCCCTAAGCTTCATAAGTTCCAACAGTGCCAAAAAAGTTACGATAAGCTCGCTCCTCGTCCCTGAACGGAAGGCCTCGGAAAACAACAGTTTTCCCCGGCTGCGGCCCAACAGCAAAATAATCGCTTCCATCTTGTCCTTGATGCTATATTCCTCCGGTTCCACAAGCACCTTAGGGATGGATAGCTCTTCTTTCACCGACAAGACCGTATGGAAGGCCTCCACCAGCTGTCCCAAGGAAAGGTTTCCCGGCGGCAGGTGATGCACCGGCAGTTCCATGGGTTCCCGGGCGACAAATCGCTCCTGCACTCCGGCCATATCCCCCAGTACCTGACTTACCTGCTTGAACTTGCGGTATTCCAGGATACGCTGCACCAGCTCAAAGCGGGGATCTTCCTCCGGCTCGCCATCCTCTTTCGGCACCTTGGGCAACATCATGCGCGACTTAATCTGTAATAAGGTTGCCGCCATCACCAGAAAGGAGCTGGCAATCTCCATATTGAACTCCCGGAATTTATCCAGGTAATCCAAATACTGGCGGGTCAGCTCCGCAATGGGAATATCATAGATATCAATCTTGTTCTTCTCAATCAGATGCATAAGCAGGTCCATGGGGCCTTCAAAGGCATCCAGTTTAATCTTGTAGTCTTCCATTTAGAAAAAAGGCGTTAAAATCAAGCGGAAAATTTCCCAAATCAGATTCCGGCAGGGAATCAGAATCATGCCCAGCACCGGTGTCATGAGCAGGACAATCAGAATGATGAAGCTATAGCGCTCCAAATCCGCCAGCTTATAGGCCATATCCCGGGGCAGAAGCTGCATCAGCACATGGGAACCATCCAAGGGCGGCAAGGGAATCAGATTAAATATCCCGAAACCGATATTGTACTCAATAATCATGCGGAACACCACCGATACCCCATCCGTCACAGGAAAGCCCATCCGGTAAAAGACCAGCAGTGCCACCAGAGCCAAAAAGGCCGTCACGAAATTGGCCATCGGCCCGGCAAGGGACACCAGAATATCGTCCCGCTGGGGATTCTTGAAGTTTCGGGGATTAATCTGCACCGGCTTTGCCCAGCCAAAATGCACCAAAAACAGCATAATCATCCCGATGGGGTCGATATGGGCCTTGGGATTAAGCGTAAGTCGCCCCATAAGCCGCGGCGTAAAATCCCCCAGCATGACGGCCACCCGGGCATGCGCATACTCATGCACCACCATGGCAATAATCAGTCCGGGCAGACCGGCCACAATCGACAACAAATTGAAATCAAACATTTATTTCTCCTTCTGGCTGCGTTCCAACATCAAGATAGCGGCTACGGATTTCGCATCGTAAATCTCCCCCTGCAGGACAAGTTCCACCGCCCTGGCCAGAGGCATCTTCACCACGTTGATAAACTCGTCCTCATCGGTGTGCTGCTTGCCGGCAGTCAGTCCCGTAGCGGCGTAGATATGAATGTACTCATTGGAAAAGCCCACCGTGGTGGCCACAGTGGTAAGCTTTGTGATTTTTTCCGCCCGATAGCCCGTTTCCTCCGAAAGTTCCCGGGTGGCACAGAGCAGAGGATCCTCATCGGGGGCATCCAGCTTGCCGGCAGGAATCTCCAGGGTAATGCGGCCAATGGGATAGCGATACTGCTTCACCAGAATGACCTGGCCATCATCCAGCAGCGGAATCACCGCCGATGCACCGGGATGACGGATCCATTCCCGGGTAGCCTCTTCCCCATTAGGCAGCTTCACCGTATCCCGCTTCACATGTAAAAGGGTACCATCAAAAATATCTTCACTACTGATTTTTTCTTCAATTAAATCCTTATCTTGCATTTCCACTTGCCAAAGCCTCCCTATAATCACATATCTAATATTTTACTATAATCACCAACCAACTTCAATACAGAAAAGCCCTCTCCCGATGAACAGGAGAAGGCTGATTTTTATCTTGGAGGCGACACTCAGAATCGAACTGAGGATAAAGGATTTGCAGTCCTCGGCCTTACCACTTGGCTATGTCGCCATAAAAATGGAGCGGAAAACGAGACTCGAACTCGCGACCCCCACCTTGGCAAGGTGATGCTCTACCAACTGAGCTATTTCCGCAT
>NZ_JAILPX010000065.1 GCF_024699275.1 Selenomonas sp. | reverse complement strand
CATCGTTGGTCTAGACTGGCCGTTCATGGGCGGTTCCAATGAAATCTGGCTGGCGGTTATCTTCACCATCCCTGTAACGGTACTGATGGCCTTTATTCTGCCGGGCAATGGTATTCTGCCCTTCGCCGGTCTGGTGAACATTTCTTTGGCAGTTCCCGCATTTCTGGTTACCGGCGGCAACCTCATTCGCATGATGATTCTCTGCCTTATCGGCTGCCCCATGTTCCTCTATGTGGGGACGGCCTTTGCCAAGTTCGTCACGGATTTGGCCAACAGCACCGGTGCTGTAGCATTGCAGGCGGGACAGCTTATCTCTAATTCCTCCATCGATGGTCCGGTATTTACCTATGCCTTTGCTGAATTCATGGATGTGATGAATGGCAACTACATGCCACTGGTTATTCTCTGCATCTGGCTGGCAGGTTTCGTCTACACCTATGTTGACATGACCAAAACCAATGCCAAAAAACGGGCAGAGGAAAATGTTCAGGAAGCCGTAGAATATTGATGCAAGAAAGGTGATTTTCCATGTTAGAACAGTTAAAGGCCGATGTGATGAACATTGCCAAACGCGCTCAGCGAGAGGGCTTGTGCAAACATAAATCTGGTAATTTTTCAGCCCGTGACCCCGAGACGGGATATGTGGTGATTACGCCCACCAGCAAAGACCGTGAGCTGCTGGTGGTGCCGGATATGATTGTCATGGATATGGAGGCCAATGTCATTGAAAATCAGACAGGCCTGCGTCCCACCAGTGAATCGCTGATGCATCTGCAACTCTACAAGACCCGGCCGGATGTCAAGGCTGTGGCCCATACCCATTCCATGTATGCCACGGTGTTTGCTGTATTGAATAAGCCCATTCCTGCTGTGGTCTATGAAATCGCCAATCTGAACTGTTCCCAGGCACGTATTCCTGTGGCAAAGTATGGCCGTCCTGGCACGCCGGCTTTGGCAGAGTCCATTATCAAGCCCGCCAAAGAAGCAGATGTTATGCTGATGCAGGGACATGGCTGTGTGGCCGTGGATGAAACGAATATCGATGAGGCCTATCTCAAGGCCTGCTACATTGAAGAACTGGCAGAACTTTATTATCATGCCCTGGTGGCTGGTGGTGGCAAGGAACCCTATTCCTTCCCACCGGAAGAACTGCAGAAATGGGCTTATCCCCAGGAAATCAAATTTCCCAATGCGAAGTAAATCTATGCAGTGAGAGGAAGCAGGCGAATCTATGAAAAAAATAATCAATGCACCGGAAAACTATACCGATGATATGCTGAAGGGGATATATGGCGCACATAGTGAACAGGTCAAGCATGTGGGCGATGATTTGCGGGCTTACTGCACCGCGGAGAAAAAAGACGGGAAGGTAGCCATCATTACTGGCGGTGGTACCGGTCATATGCCGCTGTTTCCGGGGTATGTGGGCGATGGTATGCTGGATGGCTGCGGCGTAGGCAGTCTGTTCCAGTCCCCTTCCGCGGAAACCATTTACAATATCACTAAAGAAGTGGAAGCAGGCGCTGGAGTTCTTTATCTGTATGGGAACTATACCGGGGATATCATGAACTTTGATATGGCAGCGGAAATGTGCGAAATGGATGATATTCCCGTGAAATCCATCGTTGGTGCCGATGATGTGACTTCTAATGAGAATCCCGCTGCTCGCCGCGGTGTGGCTGGTATATTCTTCATGTACAAATGCGCCGGGGCAAAAGCTGCTGAAGGCGGCAGCCTGGAGGAAGTGTTGGCAGCAGCCCAGACAGCCAAGGACAATACCCGCACTGTGGGCTTTGCCCTGACGCCATGTGTTATTCCCGAAGTCGGTCATTCCAACTTCACCCTCAAGGAGGATGAAATGGCCATGGGCATGGGCATCCACGGGGAACCTGGTGTTTGGAACGGCCCCATCAAAACGGCTGATGAAATCGCTCAGGAGATTTTGACTACGATACTAAAGGATATGCCTGTGCAGTCTGGAGAGGAGGTTGCTCTGCTCGTTAATGGCCTGGGCGCCAGCTCTGTTGAAGAGCTCTATATCCTCACCAATTCCGTGCGGGAATATCTGGAGAAAAAGGGCATCAAGGTGTATCGTTCCTTCGTGGGAGAATATGCCACTTCCATGGAGATGATGGGAGCTTCCATTTCCCTGTGCAAACTGACAGGGGATGAAATGAAGGCACAGCTGGATTATCCTGTGAATACGCCTTTCTATTGCCAGAAATAAGGAGGGCCGGTCATGAAGGAAAAGATAACTTTAGCGGAGATACCGGAACTTTTCACGGCAGTAGCAGAGATTTTTTCCGCAAAGAAGGATATGCTATGCGAAATGGATGCCAATATGGGAGACGGCGATTTGGGTCTTACCATGGAAAAGGGGTATGGGGCTTTGCCAGAACTACTGCGGGCCAATGTCGGTGAAGGGGATATCGGTAAAATGCTGATGAAAAGCGGCATGAAGATGGCAACGGTGGTGCCTTCCACCATGGGAACCCTGATGGCTTCCGGTGTTATGGAAGGCGGTAAGGCGCTGAAAGGGAAGACGGAACTGAGCGGAGCTGATTTGACGGTCTATCTTACTGGTTTTGCAGCAGGTATAGCCAAGCGGGGCAAATGCCAACTGGGGGATAGAACGGTATTGGATGCGGTGGATGCTGGTGCCAAAAAAGCGGAGGCGGCCTTGCAGGCCAATCCTGATGCCAGCCTGGCTGATATTATTGCCGCTGCCGTAACCGGCGCTGAAGCCGGCGTGGAAGCGACCAAGGAGATGATTCCTAAGTTTGGTAAAGCAGCAGTCTTTTCGGCTAAGGCCAAAGGAGTGGCTGATCAGGGGGCTGTGGCTGGCCTGACGATGATTCGTGGTTTGCAAAACTATATTTGTGCCTAAGAAAAAGCACGGGGCTGTAAAATAGCTCCGTGCTTTTTTATTATAGGGTCGTGACCCTGCTGGACGCGCGAAGTGCGTTCAGCAAATAAACCACTCGCTATGCGGGTGCGTAACAGAAGTTATAAAAAAAAAATCACCTCTCTACCTGTGGTGTATAATCGAGTTGTTCAGGCTGATTATACAGAAAGAAGAAAGGTGAAACTTATGGCTAATAAAGTAAATAGTTTATCGCATACAAAATGGTTGTGTAAATATCACATAGTATTTACGCCAAAATATAGGCGAAAGGTTATATACAATCAATCAGTATAGAAAGAGCTTGGGAGAAATACTTCGTCAATTATGCTCATACAAAAGTGTTGAGATAATAGAAGGTCATTTGATGCCAGACCATGTACATATGCTGGTTAGTATACCACCTAAGTTAAGTGTAGCACAGTTTATGGGATATTTGAAGGGGAAAAGCGCCTTGATGATGTTTGATAAGCATGCAAATTTGAAATATAAATTTGGCAATAGACACTTTTGGGCAGAAGGATATTATGTGAGCACAGTAGGCAAGTAATACAAATACCCTTTTAAGGGTAGCTACGAGTCAAGGACAATCAGCCTGAACGAAGTGAAGGCCAGCGCCTTTAGACGCTGGCCTGTATTAACCCCTTATAGGGGCGAGCAAACCACCCGTTGGACGGGTGGTTATGATTGGACGCATATCAGAAGAATATCGCGCATTCAAACAGCCGGTTCCAGGGATGGGAAATGTGGAGGTTGCTGAGGGAAAGCCCTGCAGGCAGGTTGATGTTCTGCTTTGCAAATTCCTGCAGCCATTCCGTGCCCTGTTTGTCAGCAAAGTTTCTTGCACCGTCCAGGTCGCCGGTTTTCTGTTTGTAGCCGGGCTGGCTCCATACTGCGCCGCCTAAACGCTGGCGGACGTTGGCCTGATAGCCCCATTCGTCAAGGTAGCGGGTGAGCATCAGTTCCTCCATGGATTTTTTGTCCATCCATTTGGTTAAGAGGCCGGTGCCCAGCAGGAAGCCGGTGGTGTTAGTGGCGGTGTTCCAGCCGCCGTAGGCCCGCAACTTGAACTGCAAATCCGCTTTGTGCAGCTCGTTCATCAGGGCGTTGTCGGCACCGTTGCCATAGGCGATATCGGCTACGGCAACGGGATAGCCCTTGTCCAGATAGCCTTTTACCAGCTTCACAAAGGGCATGGTGCCCTTGCGGGGCTTAGTGGTGTTGGCCGGGGAGTTGGCATCGCCGGTTTTGCCGTCCGGGTTGGTGCTGATGGCCATGATGAGTTCTGCCCGTTCCGGAGCGGGAACCTGCAGGCCGCCGGCGGCGATAATGGTGCTGTCCAAATCGTCACCGATTTTTTCATTACAGTAGCTGGGGATGGTGTCCCGCCCCTTGCCGATGTTGTAGGCAGTGTAGACGAAGGGAATGTCGCCCTTGTCGTCGAGAATGGCCCGGCAGAGCATGACCATGCCCAGTTCGTCAGCCCCGGAGGTTACCTGAAATTTGGTCTGGGGCAGATTCTTGCCATATTCCCGCAGGTGGCGGGTTTCGTAATGGGTCTGGGAGTAAAAGGCGCCGTCATCGCCGCCCAGGAAGAAAAAAGCGAGATTGCCCTGACCAGTCAAATCCATCAGGGTTTTATTGGCGTTGAAGTTCAGCTGGTGGCGGTGTGTCCAGTCCTCCATCACTGCCGGAGCGATTTCCTTTTCCAGCTGGCCCAGCTGCTTCGCCTCTTTCTTGGAAGCCAGCCCCATTTCCATTTTATCCCGAAGCATGCTGAAATCCCGAATCTTTACGGCGTTTTGCTGATAGACCTCCGGCTCCATGCCGGCACCGGAATGGGTGGCGGTGAGCAGGGTGCGCAAAATGGTGCCAAAGCCGTAGACTGGCAGGCGGGGATAATCCTCATGGAATTTGCGGAAATTCTCCACCCGTTCCGTGATGGTGGCTTCGTCCAGCTCGTGATTGCGGGAACCCACAAGGCTGCCGTAGAGCATGGCATCGGTGGAGACTACTGCGGCCTGTGCCCCAGGAGCATTTTCCCGCAGCCATTTCCAAAGTCCTTCCGGGTCGCCGTGCTGTTCTCTGGTGCCCAGCAGGGTATCCGGGGGAACTACAACATTGTAGCCTAGCTTTTCCGCAACTTCACGGGTTTCTTTGTCCGTGATGGGGCGGTTGTCGATGGGGATAAAGATAATTTTCTTCCCCTGCGCCGGTGAGGATGCTTCGGCGGGTATATTGCCGGAGAGCAACGTGGCGCATAGGGTTAGTGCTATTAACAGGACTATTTTTTTCAAGATAGTTGGCCTCCTTTGTGACGATAAAATTACCCTTATTTTTATTCGATACGCAAGGGGAGTTTTCCTGCTTTTTGCTTGGTGGGGCTGGGGGAGGGTGCATATTTTGCGGGTTTCACTAAATGTCTGGCATGAGTAGTATGTAGTTTCTAGGTGCTTGCGCCGGTTACCACGGCGCATTGACATCTAGGTGTATTGGCCTTGTAGTGGAGCCAGCCAGCGGAGCAGTCGTTCCACCCGCAAAATATGCACCCTCCCCCAAGTCACTGCCGGTCAAATTTATTAGTACGAGGTTTTATGCGCAAGGGGCTCTTTTATGGTATAATTCTTGTCATAATGTGGTGGTTGTGTTTTGTAAAGGGACCGCAATCTGCTGACAAGTCAGCAGGAGCGGGGGCACGATTGGGGAGCGGAACGACTGCTCCGCTGGCTGGCAAAATTTCAAAAGCTGGACACGACGATGTAAATGCGCCGTGGTAACCGGCGCGAGTGGCTGGATTCTCGCACTAATCATGCCAGACATTTAGTGCAGCTCCCCAATCGTGCTCCCGCTCCTCGCATGTATTAACAATCGCAACGAACAAGAGAAAGGTAATAAAAAAATGAGCAATTTTATAGAACTAGGCATCAGCGAAGCGTTAGCTGCTGTCTTAAAGAAACAGGGAATCGAATCTCCTATGCAGGTGCAGAAGGTTGTTATTCCCAAAGCCTTGGGCGGCGGCAACCTAGTAGCCCAGGCCCCCACGGGCACCGGTAAGACCCTGGCCTACCTTCTGCCCACCCTGCAGAAGATTGACGCTGAATCCCGTGACGTGCAGGCTGTAATTCTCGCGCCAACCTACGAGCTGGCCATGCAGATTACCAATGTGGCCCGTGACCTCTCCCAGGGCGCGAACCTGGGCATCAAGGTGCAGGGCCTTATCGGCGGGGCTAATATCGCCCGCCAGATGGACAAACTCAAGGACAAACCCCAGATGGTTGTGGGCTCCGCTGGCCGCATTATCGAGCTGGCTCAGAAGAACAAGCTGAAGCTCCACAAGGTAAAACTGCTGGTATTGGATGAGTTCGACCGTCTCTTTGATGCCCAGAACATGACCAACACGGCGGATGTGGTGCGCCTTCTGCCCGAAGACCGTCAGGTGGTGATGGTGTCGGCCACGGCGCCGAAGAAGGCCTTGGACAAGGCAGACTTCCTGCAGCATCCGGAGGTTATCAAGGTGGAGGAAGACCCGGCGGCCCAGAGCCAGCGGGAAAATCTTTATCGCATGACCCCTTTCCGCAGCAAGGTGGAAACGGTGCGCCATTTGGCCCGCCGTCTGGGCGTCAAGCGGGGCCTGGTTTTTATCAACAAGGTCTTTGATGCGGAAAGGATTCTGGCTCAGCTGCGCTATGAGGGCTTTATGGTGGGAACTTTGCTGGGACACAACAACAAGCAGGCCCGGCAGAAGGCCATTGCCGACTTTAAGGCCGGACGCATCAAGCTGCTGCTGTCCACGGATTTGGCGGCCCGCGGTTTGGATATCCCCGATGTGGATTACGTGTTCAATCTGGATTTGCCGGAAAGCCCGGCTGTTTATCTTCATCGGGCAGGCCGTACCGCCAGAGCCGGTGCCAAGGGCACGGTTATCACGTTGGCGGACAACAAGGAAGCCTATAAACTGGAACAGCTGGAAAAGAAGCTGGGCATTGATTTCAAGCCACTGAAGGGCGGCGATAAGCCTGCGCCCCAGAAGAAGAAAACTGCGGCCAAGAATGTAAGCAATAATGTGCCGAAAAAAACGGCCAATAAAAGCAAGAAACATACAAACCGGCAGGGAAAACGGAAAGTAACGGCGAAGTAAACAGGACATTGAATTAATGGAGGGAATTTACTTGGACATTGTACCGATACTATTGCAGTTAGTACTGGTAGCGTTTTTAATCTTTATGAATGGTTTTTTTGTGGCTGCGGAGTTTGCCTGTGTGAAAATCCGCTCGTCACGGCTGGAGACCCTGATAGCGGAAGGCAGCCGCCGGGCGGTGTACGCCAAGCGGCTCACGGACCATCTGGATGCGTCCCTGTCCGTAACCCAGCTGGGCATCACCCTGGCCTCTCTGGGCCTTGGCTGGGTCGGTGAACCAGTAGTGGCTCAGCTTATCCTGCCTCTGACCCAGATGGCAGGGCTGGACGATATGGTGGGACACACCTTGTCGCTGGTGGTGGCTTTTTCCATCATCACGGCGGGGCATATTGTGCTGGGGGAACTTACGCCGAAGACCATGGCTATTCAGAATGTGGAAAAAATCATGCTTTCGGTGGCACTGCCCATGCTGATTTTTCATAGAATCATGTATCCCTTTGTCTGGCTCTTAAATCATGTCGCCAACTGGGTGACGGCGCGCATGGGCTTTAAGGCTGCAAGTGAAAGTGAGTCGGCGCATACCGAAGAAGAAATCCGCCTGCTCATGGAGGAAAGCCATCGGCAGGGGCTGATTGACGATACCGAAGCAGACTTTGTGGACAATGTCTTTGACTTCACGGAACTCAACGTGCGGGAAATCATGACGCCACGCACGGATATGGTGGTCATTTATCTCGAAGACAGTTGGCAGGACAATATGGATGTGATTCTCTCCGAGCAGATGACCCGTTATCCCATCTGCAAAGAGGATAAAGACCATATTATTGGGTTCCTCCATGTAAAAGACCTCATGAAGGCTATGGCGAGCGGCAAGAGGCCCAATTTCCGCAAGCTGGCACGCAAGGCACTGGTGGTGCCGGAGAGTATGGATGTCAACGTTCTTTTGAAGACCATGCAGGGCAGTCACAGTCAGATGGCGATTGTGGTGGACGAGTACGGTGGCACGGCGGGTATGGTCACGATTGAGGACATCATGGAAGAAATCGTCGGAGATATTCAGGACGAATTTGACGAGGAACGGCCTACGGCAGAAGCGCGGGGAAATAATGTTTACTCGGTGGATGCCAAGATGCTGTTGGAAGAACTCGAAGATATATTGGAACTCACCATTGAAGATGAAGATGTGGACAGCGTAGGGGGATGGCTCTATGATCAGATTGGCAACGAGCCGAAAGTCGGCCAGATGGCGGCAGCGCAGGGCAACCTTTTCTACGTGGAAGAAGTGGACGGAGCACGGATTACCCGTGTTTTAATAAAATTAGCTCATGAACTGACAGAGGAGCACGAGGAAATTGTTTAATCTATTTGGGGAAAGAGGAGTGGGTGTGATGAAAA
>NZ_JAILPX010000059.1 GCF_024699275.1 Selenomonas sp. | reverse complement strand
CTTTATCCGTATCGGAGCTGGAGGCCTGTGGCGCGTATTTCAGTGCGCCGGTGATTTGATTATCATTGAAAAAGCTCCCCGTTTTTGTGGTCAAAATATCCTTGGATGTACCGGCATCGATGGTCGGTGCAGTAAAGCCAGCCGCCGTAATGGAATTCGCCCCAAGAGCTGAAGTCCAGACATCAGGGACAGATGCAGTCGTGCCATTCCAGCCCGTAAGGTTGATACCGTTAAGTGCAGTCCCCGTAGCTGTGTAGCCGATTTGCCCTGCAGTTGCTCTGGTCACGTTACCGGAAAGGGTGGCCGCCAAAGTTGCGCCATTTACTTCTTTGGTGAAATTCTGGCTATGGGCAATATTCGTCCCAGCTACCAGATTCGTGGCATTAGTAAGCAGGGTTCCGCTGCCTGTCACCGCATCAGGATTCGAGAACAGGAAGGCGGTCGTGTTGATATTCGCGTTCGTCACGGCCGAGAAATCGTAGTCCCCCGCCGTCAGCGCGCGTCCTTCTCCCCATGTCATCTCACCAAGGGAAATATTGCTGACGTTGAAATTACTTCTTGCGTAGACGAGGTTCTTGCCATCAGTGGAGGCTTTTACGCCTTTGGACTTGAAGCCGGTCAGGGCTACGCCGTTTGCTGTATCCGTGCTGGAGGCCTGTTCCGCATATTTCAATGCGCCGGTAATTTTGTCATCGCTGAAGAAGTTCGCCGTGTTCGTGGTTATAATATTCTGCGACTCGCCCGCGCCAAGCGTCGGCGCAGTAAAGCCCGCAGCAGTTACGGTAACGGATTCGTTACCATAGTTCTTTTTCCTCCAACCGTCTGGTACTGCAAACGCGTCTTTCGTGCTGTCCCATCCCGCGAGGTTGACATTATTGATGTCAACATTATAGATTTTATAGGTTAGCGTATTAGGGTAATCGGGTCTTATAAATAACTGACCCGATACCTTGGTAGTGAGGGTTGAGCCATTTGCCACCGTATAATTAAAAGTCGGATCTTTACCAATTTCTGACCCATGTATTCCTGTCGCGTTGCTGATCAGGGTCATGGTCGCGTTGGGTGTAAGGCTCTTATAGGCCGCATCATTGGCAAAAGTAAAGGTGAAATCTTTAATATTATCCCAGTTCCAGGAAACAGCGTTGGTAGCAAAATCATACCCCGTGCCGTCAAAGACCGTGCCGCCCGCGTTCCATGCGATGGTGCCCAGGGTGATGTTATTGACGGGGCTGTTGGCGACAACGTAGTTTATTTCCTTGTTTGTATCGTCACGAACCACGGAGTGGGTGTAATTGTAGCCGATGGTGACGCCGCCCGTGCCTGCGGTTTTCGCCGTGCTCTGTATCGTAACAGTAGGATTCGTACTGTCCAGCGTCGCCGTGGTCGTGCCGCTGGTGCCGGTATATACTAAGGTGGTGGGCGGATTAAAAGTTATAAGGTTTGGATTCATTTGGCCTGTTCCTATGGCCAAAAGTTTCATGGTTCCCTGCGTTATATTTGTCAAGGCCTGTATTCCCGAAACATCCAGCTTATCACAGTCGGCATAGCCATAACTCGAAGTCAGCACCGTTTTACTGGTGTCCCAGGTCAGCTTGGAGGTGTCAAATTTGATGGTTTCGAAATTATACAATTTGGCACCAGGTACGTTGTTCACCCCTGAGAGAATCAGTGTATTGCCTGTTTTTATATCACCAGAATGATCACCAGTGGAATAGCTGCCGCCAGAAACACCACCTGTAATCGTTGCATCATGCAGGACTACGGTGTTGTTTGTAGCACTACGGCCTGCACCGCCACAGACAATACGTGCCGAGCCACCGCTAAGCTCCACCCTATTGCCATTGGCCTGTTTGTTTACGGCATAGCCACCATAAATTCCCCGGTGAGTCCCACCATTGACTTTCACCTCATTATTACAAGCATCCGTATCAAAATTATAAACGATGCCGCCGTAGATATTCTCCTGAGGAGTCAACATAGTATTTGATTCAATATTGACTTTATTGTTAGCAATACCACCATTTACAGCTATTATATTGCCGCCTTTATTTTTTTGGCCGACAGCATATCCATTTTTGATGGTGATGGTATTGCCGCTGGTATCAGCACCATCAATTGTTCCTACAATGCCGTTATTTACGGTGAATTTAACCCCATCTTGAGTAAAGATATAATCATCACTACTATGGTCATCGGAGATTATAATTTCCTGCTCATTAGTGACATTTACCTCTGCTGCCCAGGCCACCCCGCCGCCCGCTATCCACAGCGATACGGCAAGTGCCAAAGCCGTCTGGGCCTGCCTTTTATTTTGTCCCCATTGTTTTGCTTTACCGGAGGATTGTTCTATCCCCCCCGAAAGAACTCTTGTACGCATTTGCTATACACCCCTTTGCCGCTGACAGCTTATCCCCGCGCTAATCATTTATATCATAATTTTTATAATTTTTTTGATTATTTCTACCGATTAAAGTTTACTATAAAAACCCATAAAAATCCATAGCGAACGCGAATTTGTTGAAATGCTTTTGCTCCTTAGCACTGGCTTTCGCCTTGCCAATGACAAAAAGGGCGGCTGCCAGAAATGCCATAACATACAAAAGCAGCAGCCTGACAGAAACAGACTGCTGCTTTTGTATGTTATCTAGACCGCCGTAAACCCCCTAGCTTCAGCTATGGGGATATAAGGCGGGTCTGGCGAATTTACGCAAGTAATTGAAGCCAGACAATTACTTTTTAGCTTGGATTGTGCTATAGTAGCATTAGAAGGGAAGTGAGAAAATGGAAAAATACACAATGGGCTTCAAGGTTAGGATATACCCCAATCATACCCAGCAGGAACTAATCAATCGTACCTTGGGCTGTTGTCGATTTGTGTTCAACCATTTTCTGGCCATCCGCAGGGACGAGTGGACTGCAAATCATAAGTCTGTAAACTATAATCAAACCAGTGCCATGCTGACGGATTTGAAAAGATACGAAGAATACAGCTGGCTGAAACAGGTGGACAGCATGGCGTTGCAGGAGTCCCTGAAAAATCTCGATACAGCATACCAGAATTTCTTCAAGCATCAATCAAGATACCCCCGCTTCAAGTCCAAGCACAACCATAGCCAATCCTACCGTACCAGGAATCAGAGCAATGGCATCCGTATCTTAGGGAATCGAATCAAGCTGCCTAAAATCGGAGCTGTGAAAATCAAGCAGAGCCGAGAATTTGACGGGCGAATCCTTAATGCTACGGTCAGCCGTACTGCTTCTGGCAAATACTTTGTGTCTATATGCGTAGAATTGGACAGGGAAACTTTGCTCAAGACCAATGATGGCGGGCAAATAGGTATTGATGTAGGCTTGAAGGAATTCTATTCGGACAGCAACGGGAATACTGTTG
>NZ_JAILPX010000148.1 GCF_024699275.1 Selenomonas sp. | reverse complement strand
TGTAGATACCGTTACGCTCCGTAAAGATGTATTTAGCCATCTTCGGGTTCCAACGGCGGGTCTGGTGTCCGAAATGAACACCTGCTTCAAGTAACTGTTTCATGGAAATAACTGCCATGTTGGTGCACCTCCTGTTTTTTTCTTCTGGGCTCCTCATCCTCTGCACCACCTCCATACCAGAAGGCACAGGGCAGATATCGGTAACCCATGCTTTTTTCTTACACCGCGAAAAATTATATCATAAGGAGGCAGTACTGTGCAATAGCTGCAAAAATATTTTTTTACCAGACAAAAAAATATCCCCACAACATCCTCATAGGTACGTACAGCCAATAAAAAACACCTTCCGGTAAAGAGAAGGTGTTTATTGGCAAGCATGCTGCCCTTTTACTTATCCGCTTTCATGCGATTGATTGCACTGAACAACGCCTGAATGGATGCGGTGATGATATCCGTATCCATCCCAGCCCCCCAGTGATTTGTCCCCTTTTCATCCTTTATGCCAATATAAGCAATGGCCCGGGAATGCTGGCCAATTTCCAGTGCATGTTCACTATAGGTAAGATCCTTATATTGGATTCCCAAATTTTTCTGCAAAGCATTGGACACGGCATCCAACCGGCCATTCCCCTTGGCCACAAAGGTTTCCGGCTGGCCATTGACCTTGATATCCACCGTACCAGAGCGCGTTCCATCCGGCTCCTTCTTCAGCAGGAAATCCACCAGCTCATAAGGCTCGCTGACGTTGACATATTCGTGCTGAAAGATCTGATAGATTTCATCAGGCATCAACTCTTTATGTTTGTGGTCGGAAACGGATTTCACGCGATAGCCAAAGTCTTCCCGCATCTTCTTGGGCATATCGATGCCATACTTCTGCTCCATGATAAAGCCCACACCGCCTTTACCAGACTGGCTGTTGATGCGGATAACATCACCATCGTACTCCCGACCCACATCCTGCGGATCAATGTAAAGATAAGGCAGGGTCCACTTGTCGGGATTCTTTTCGTCCTTCCATTTCATCCCCTTGGCAATGGCATCCTGATGGGATCCGGAGAACGCGGCAAAGACCAGTTTGCCCGCATAGGGCTGACGATAGCTGACCTGCATACGGGTTAAACGTTCATAGGTATCCACCAGTTCCGACATATGGGAAAAATCCAGTCCTGGGTCAACCCCTAAGGCAAACATGTTCATGCCCACCGTCACGATATCCACATTACCCGTCCGTTCACCATTGCCAAACAGGGTTCCCTCCACGCGGTCAGCCCCTGCCAAAAGTCCCATTTCCGTATCCGCCACACCACAGCCGCGATCATTGTGCGGATGGAGGGAAAGCACCACATTATCACGATATTTAAGATACTTATTCATATAAGCAATCTGCATGGCATAAACATGGGGCATGGACATTTCCACGGTTACCGGCAGATTGATGATGGCCTTTCTGTCTGCCGTTGGCTGCCAGACGTCCAACACGGCATTACAGACCTCCAGTGCATATTCCGGCTCTGTACCGGTAAAGGATTCCGGCGAATATTCAAAGCGATAATTCTCACCGGCCTCCTCGGTTAACTCCTTAAGGAGCTTAGCGCCATCCACAGCAATCTGCTTGATTTCCTCCTTCGATTTGCGGAACACCTGCTCGCGCTGAGCCACTGACGTCGAATTATAAACATGTACAATGGCATTCTTTACCCCCTTCAGCGCCTCGAAGGTCTTGCGGATAATATGCTCCCGGGCCTGGGTCAATACCTGGATGGTCACATCGTCGGGAATAAGATTATCCTCCACCAAACGACGCAGGAACTCATACTCCGTTTCCGAAGCTGCTGGAAAGCCCACCTCAATCTCCTTGAAGCCAACGCGTAACAGCATTTTGTAAAATTCCAGTTTTTCGTCCAGATTCATGGGAATGATCAACGCCTGATTACCGTCCCGCATGTCCACACTGCACCATACCGGTGCCTTATCCGGAGCATCTTTTTTTACCCATTCCAAGTCCAGCTCCGGCGGCATGAAATACCCCTTGCTGTACTTCTGATAATTCTTCATCGGCTTCCCCTCCATATCAAAAAAATCCCTCCATCTCCTCAAACAAGGAGACGAAGGGATTTACCTTACCAATATGCAAAGTTACGCGTTTCCTCGTGTCGTATACTACGATAACACAAGATCCTTGAATTTGCAAGTTTTTTGTGGATTTTTGTAAACTATTTACTTATGCGCGCAAACTTGTCCGAATAGCATTACAGGTTTCTTCGTAAACCTCTTTCACCTGCTTAGCTAATGGCTCCAGCTCTACCATAGACTTTCCCCCACGAATGGCCTGCACCATTTCATCAGCTGCTCCATAGAGCCGCATCAGGCTCAGATTGCCTGCTGTTCCCTTCAGGGTATGAACAGTTTTCCCGGCTAACTCCAAATCGCCTGCAGCAAAACTTTCCTTAAACGAAGCAAAGGAAGTATCATCCAGAAATTTCAACAGAAATTTGTGGTAAAGGGCCACATTTCCCATGAAACGTTCCAATCCTTTGTTATAATCAGCACCTGCATCACTCAAAATCTGCTTGATTTCTAACTGTTCCATACAACACGCTTCCCTTCTCTTATCACATGCAGCAGTCTGTTCAATCCTATTTGAGGAATTGGTCTATGGCTTTATTCAACTGTTCCAACGTTTTCTGGTCATTTTCCCGCACTGCATCCACAATGCAATGCTCCAAATGATCCTTGAGAATAATTTTACTGACTCCGTTGATGGCACTCTTTACCGCAGATAACTGAACCAGCACTTCGCTGCAATCCCGGCCATTTTCCACCATGGTTTTTATGGATTCCAAATGGCCGATCAAGCGGGACATCCGATTCAGCACTGCTTTTGTGTGGGCATGACTATGCGTATGACCATGGGAATGAGTGACGATCGTACCATCCGCCAACACATGGGTATGTTTATGTTCCATAGATTATTCTACCGCTATTGTAATATTCTCTCCGTTGATGTTCCATTCCTTCTCCGTACCGGAAAGTTTTCCATAATTTACTTCATCTGCAAGGGTGATTTCCTTGAGGTAGTCCTCATTCTTAGCAACGATATCCTGCAATTTTTCATTGCCGGAAAGGCTGACCTTGATGTGATCGGTGACTTCAAAGCCATTTTCTTTGCGCATGGTCTGCACCTTGCTGATGATTTCCCGGACAAACCCCTCCTCCAGAAGTTCTTCCGTCAGCGTGGTATCCAGCGCAATAGTCACGCCATTATAGCGCTGACAATTGAAGCCTTCTGTCTGGGCCATGGATACTTCCACATCTTCGGCAGTCAGGGTAACTTCTCCATCCGGAAGAGCCACCACCAATTTGCCCGTGGAATCCAATTCCGTCTTGGCCTTGTGTCCGTTGAGTTTTGCCAATGCCCCTTTGACTGCACCAATCTGCTTGCCTACCTTCGGCCCCAGCACGCGGAAATTCGGCTTGAAACTATAGGAAAGGTATTCTTCCATATCCGCCTTGAAGACAACCTCTTTCACATTGAGCTCATCTTCCACGATTTCCTTAAAGAAGGCAGGCAGTTCTCGTTCGGCATTCACATACATATGGGCTACCGGCTGACGGTTCTTGATATTGGTTTCGTTACGGGAAGCACGGCCCAGGACGACGATTTCCAGAACGAGTTCCATGTTCTTTTCCAATTCCTCATCAATCCAGGCCTCATTGACCGTGGGGAAGTCTGCCAGATGTACAGACTCTGGAGCAGTCTTGTCGATGCTGCAAACCAGATTGCGATAGATGGATTCCGTGATGAAGGGTACCATGGGCGCAGCTGTTTTCGCCGTAGTAACCAAAGCCGTCCAAAGGGTCATATAGGCATTGATCTTATCCTGCTCCATACCTTTAGCCCAGAAGCGGGAACGGCTGCGGCGCACATACCAATTGGACAGGTCATCCGTAAAGCCCTGCAAAGCCTTAGCTGCTTCCGTTACCTTATAATTGGACAGGTCGTTATCCACTTCCTTAACCATGGTGTTGAGGCGGCTCAGCACCCATTTGTCCATAACCGGCAACTGATCATAATCCAGGGTATATTTCGTAGCATCGAAGTTGTCGATATTGGCATAGAGCACAAAGAACGCATAGGTATTCCAAAGGGTGCCCATGAACTTGCGCTGACCTTCCTGTACTGCATCATCATGGAAACGATTGGGCAGCCAGGGAGCACTGTTTTTATAGAAATACCAGCGAATGGCATCGGCACCATGCTGGCCCAGAGCTTCCATGGGGTCAACGGCATTGCCCTTGGATTTGCTCATCTTACGGCCATCCTTATCCTGAACATGTCCCAATACAATGACATTCTTATAGGGGGCTTCATCAAAGAGCAGGGTGGAAATAGCAATCAGGGAGTAGAACCAGCCACGGGTCTGGTCAACGGCTTCGGAAATGAAATCTGCCGGGAAGCGTTTTTCAAAGATCTCCTTGTTCTCGAAGGGATAATGCCACTGGGCAAAGGGCATGGAGCCGGAATCAAACCAGCAGTCGATTACCTCGGACACGCGATGCATTTCCTTGCCGCATTCCGGACATTTAATGGTTACCGCATCGATATAAGGACGATGCAGTTCGATATCATCGGGACAATTATCGGACATTTCCTTGAGTTCGGCAATGGAACCTATGGCATGCTGATGACCGCATTCACACTCCCAAACCGGCAGTGGCGTTCCCCAGTAACGGTTACGGGAAAGGCCCCAATCCTGGACATGTTCCAGCCAGTCTCCGAAACGACCTTCACCAATGGATTTAGGAATCCAATTAACCTTATTGTTGTTGGCAATAAGCTTATCCTTAACATCCGTCATCTTGATGAACCAGGTTTCCCGGGCATAATAAATGAGCGGCGTATCGCAGCGCCAGCAATGAGGATAGCTATGCTCGAACTTCGGTGCCTTGAAGAGCTTGCCGCTCTTCTTGAGATCGTCGATAATCAGCGGGTCTGCGTCCTTGACGAATACGCCAGCCCAATCGGTTTCTTCCGTCATTTCGCCCTTGTTGTTGACGAACTGCACAAACGGCATATCGTACTTGCGGCAGACGCGGTTATCGTCCTCACCGAAAGCCGGGGCGATATGAACGATACCCGTACCATCGGAAGTCGTAACATAGTCATCGCAAACCACGAAGAAGGCTTTTTTCTTGAGCTTGCCGACAGCATAATCATAGAGCGGTTCATACTCGCGGTATTCGAGGTCTTTACCCTTGCATTTCGCGAGGACTTCACGTTCGCCCTCGACACCTTCAAATACCGTATCCACGAGGGCTTCAGCCATGTAGTAAACCGTGCCGTCAACCTTGATTTTTACATAATCCACTTCCGGATTTACGCAGAGACCCAGGTTGGAAGGCAGCGTCCAGGGGGTCGTGGTCCAGGCCAGGAAGTATGCATCTTCGTCCTTAACCTTGAACTTGACCATGGCGGAACGCTCTTTGACATCCTTATAGCCCTGTGCTACTTCGTGAGAAGACAACGGAGTGCCGCAGCGCGGACAGTAGGGTACGACCTTATGCCCTTTATAGAGGAGGCCCTTATTCCAAATTTCCTTGAGTGCCCACCATTCGGATTCAATAAAGTCATTCTCATAAGTGATATACGGATGCTCCATATCCGCCCAGAAGCCAACCACATCGGAAAACTCTTCCCACATGCCCTTGTACTTCCAAACGGATTCCCGGCACTTTTTGATGAACGGCTCAATGCCATATTCTTCAATCTGTTCCTTACCGTTGATGCCCACAAGCTTTTCTACTTCCAGTTCCACCGGCAGGCCATGGGTATCCCAACCAGCCTTACGCAATACTTTCTTGCCCTTCATGGACTGATAACGGGGCAGCATATCCTTGATGACACGGGTCAATACATGACCGATATGGGGCTTGCCATTAGCCGTTGGAGGGCCATCATAAAAGGTAAAGGTATCGCAGCCTTCCCGCTGGTCGATGGCCTTTTGGGCAATATTGTTATCCTTCCAGAATTTCAGAACTTCCTTTTCTCTGTCCACGAAGTTCAAATTGGTGTCTACCTTACTGTACAAGCGAACTCCTCCTCTGATAAACAAAAAACCTGCACCCCAAAAACAGGATGCAGGTATACTACACTTATAAACCACCTATTTTTTCACGTACCATCATACGCTATTCCGTAACGGGGAATACCGGCGAAGCTTACTGTCCCCAAAGGATTTTCAGCCCGCTGCTCCAAAGTGATTTTCTCCTCTGTCTACTCACTACCGGCTCACACCTGCCCCGGCTCGCTAAAGCTTTCCCCAAAGGTTACTCTCTTCATCAACGCATTTACACATTAACAGGTCATAGTTTACCACAAACCTGCCACAAATTCAATGATAAATTGCTTACCCCAGAAGCGTGGATTCATTCTGTAATTCAATCAGATAGCGCCCCACAGCATCCTCCCAGCGGGGCAGTGGCCGAAAACCTGCCTGAAGCAATTTTTCCTTGCTCATACGGGAATTATGGGGACGCACAGCCTTAGTGGGATAGGCCGCAGAATCCACCGGTGTAACCTGAACCTCCTTGCCTGCCTGCCGGAATACTTCCCCGGCAAACTCAGCCCAGGAACAGAATCCCTCATTAGTGGCATGATAGATTCCATACTTCTCCGACTTGGCCATGTCAGCCAGCAGCACAGCTAAGTCCCGGGTATAGGTCGGCGAACCGATCTGGTCCCCCACCACCGTAAGCTCCTTATGATTCTTAGCCAGATTCAGCATAGTCCGGACAAAATTCTTCCCATTGATGCCAAAAACCCAGGAAATGCGCACGATAAAATATTTTGTCAGTAATTCCTGTACCGCTTCCTCGCCCTTGAGTTTAGACCGTCCATAAACATTCCGCGGTCCCTTCTCCGCCGTCACATCATAGGGTACATCCCCATCCCCGGGAAAAACGTAATCCGTACTGATGTAAATCATCTTGGCACCGATTTCAGCACAAGCTTCTGCGATATACCGGGTGCCCTCAGCGTTGACCGCCATACACAGCTCCTGCTCATCCTCTGCCTTATCCACGGCTGTATAAGCAGCTCCATGAAGAACCACATCCGGTCCATACTCCTTGATGTATTTTTTTACCGCCGGACCATCTGTCAGAGAAAAATCCTTGCTGGATACGCCCCGCACAGCAATACCGCGCTCCATAAATTCATTGACACAATCATGACCTAGCTGGCCAGTCACCCCCGTGACCAAAACCTTCATCAGAAACATCCTCTCCACACATTTTAACTATTGATTCACTCAATGCTAGTCATAATTCTACAAAAGCCACCAAAATCCTGCAAAAATTTTCATTGCCTGCATCCTGGTAAAAGCGAAAAACAACAACCCGTGGCACCAATGGTGTCCTCCCACAGCTCTTATCAGCATATCGATAAGAAAGGAAAACAGCATCAGCCCACGAGCCCTTAATTTCTTCTTTATTTTTTCACGCAGCCCCAGACACCGTCTTTATATAGGTTCTGAAGCTCTACTTCATAAATCTCACCACAGGACACTTCGTCCTTCGTATAGACCCGGATATAATTATCCGTTAAGCCATCGGTAATCCCGTCCGTATTGGTTTCAAAGAGCACCCGCAAGGTTTGCCCCAGGAAACTCTTATGAAAATCCTCGGTCTTGCGGCTGGCCAATTCCTGCATGCGTCTGGCCCGTTCTTTTTTTACCGGTTCGGGCACCTGATCCTTGCGCTCTGCTGCAGGCGTACCACTGCGCTTGGAATAGGGAAATACGTGCATGCGGGAAAAATTCATCTTCTCCACAAACTGGAGACTATCCGCAAACTGCGCTTCCGTTTCCCCCGGAAACCCCACAATAATATCCGTGGACACCGCCACTCCCGGAACTTCCCGTTCCACCTGCTCAATCAAGCGGCCAAATTCTGCCGTATCGTAATGACGATTCATATCCTTGAGCACGGCATCCGAACCGGCCTGCAAAGGCAGATGCAGATGCGCACAGAAGCGCTCATCCTCCCGGATAAGAGCAAATAGATCCGGTGACAATTCGATGGATTCCAGAGAACCCAGGCGCAAGCGCTTCAGCCCTTCCACCTTCAACACTTCCCGACAGGCATCGGCCAGAGTGACATTCTCCTCCAGGTCGCGGCCATAGGCCCCCAGATGGATTCCCGTCAGCACGATTTCCTTGAAACCAGCGTCTACCAACTTGCGGGCTTCACTGTGAATCTTATCCAAATGCCGGGACTTTACCGGCCCCCTGGCATAGGGAATAATGCAGTACGAGCAGAAATTCTGGCATCCATCCTCAATCTTCAGAAAAGCCCGGGTACGCTGCGGCATATCGTAGAGGGGGATATCCTCGAACTCATGGGACTCCATGATGTTCCCCACTTCATCCAGGATGCCATCCTCCCGAGCCGCCTGTTCCACATATTCCACAATCTTGCTGCGCTCCTTGGTTCCCAGGACTACCCGCACCCCGTCAATGGCTTTGATTTCCTCAGGATGTACCTGGGCGTAGCAGCCGCATACCGCAATAATGGCATTTTCGTTCGTGCGTTGTGCCCGGCGAATAATCTGCCGGGATTTCCGGTCTCCCAAACTCGTCACCGAACAGGTATTGATTACATAGAAATCAGCCCGCTCCTCAAAGGGCACAATATCGTAACCCTTTTTCTTGAACAGTCCTTCCATGGTTTCCGTTTCAAACTGATTGACCTTGCAGCCCAAGGTCGTAAGTGCCACCTTTGGCAAAATAATACTTCCTTCCTATCCTAAATCTCCATTTTCATACTGGGCAACGGTAATAGCCGCCACTGCCGCTGTTTCCGCCCGCAGGATTCTAGGCCCTAAAGTCACAGCCTTGCCGCCGGCTTCCTGTACCTGCGCAGCCTCGTCCAGGGTAAAACCTCCCTCTGGCCCAATCAGCAGGATAAGGCGCTTTCCCCGAGCTGCCTGCAAACATGATTTTACCGCATGCTCCTCTTCATTTTCGTAACAAAAGACAATTTCCGTATCCTCTGCGTGGCTGTTTTCCTGTAACAAGACGGCTAACTCGCATATGGGCAAAACCTCGGTCAGAGATGTACGTCCACACTGCTTAGCAGCCTCCTCAGCAATCTTCTGCCAACGGGACTGCCGGGCGGCTGCTTTTTTCGCATCATAACGCACCACACAGTTATGACTTTTTACAGGAATAATTGACGTTACCCCCAGTTCCACAGCCTTTTGCACCACATAATCCATCTTGTCCGCCTTTAAGAGACACTGGGCCAACACCAGCTCCAAAGGCGATTCCGTATCCGCTGCCAATCTTTCCAGCAAAGTCAGCGTTACCGCGTCTTCCCGAAAAGCCGTCATTTCCATAGCAGCTACCTGTCCTGCATCATCCACCACCGTAACCTTTTGTCCAGCCTTAGCCCGCATAACATGCATGAGATGATGCGCATCACTGCCGGTAATCTCGATGGTATCCGCCAGTTTTCCCTTGTAGAACAACCATCTCATTTCCCATCACCCCGGCTGATGGTTATAGCGGCCCAACCCTTTTCTTCCGTCACCTTGTCCACCACAAAACCATGGGCGAGACAAGCCTCCGTCACATCGGCCAGTCGCTCCGTGATGATGCCGGAAGCCAGCAAATGCCCGCCTTCAGCTAAATGCTCATCCAGTTGGTCAAAAAGCAGGATGATGATATCCGCAATGATATTGGCCACAATCAAATCGGCCTTGCCCGGGAAGGATTTCAATATGTCACTGACGCCGGTCTTCACCACATCTTCCACACCATTTTGGCGGATATTCTCTGCCGCTACTCCCACTGCAACCTTGTCATAATCCATGGCCGTAACGTCCGTAGCCCCCAGTTTCGCCGCAGCAATGGAAAGCACACCTGAACCAGTTCCCACGTCAAAGACCTTCATGCCACCCTTGACCAGTGTTTCCAATTCCCGAATGCACATCGCAGTGGTGGGATGAGTACCCGTCCCAAAAGCTGAACCCGGATCCAATTCTATGACAATATCATCAGGACTTGCTTCATAATCTTCCCAGGTGGGTTTAATCACAATCATCCCGCCAACCTTTTCCGGGTGAAAATAAGCCTTCCAGTTATCTGCCCAATCCTCATCCCGCACGGTGTTCCAGGAAATTGTGCACGGTCCCTTGTCCATATCATCATCGGCCATAGCTTTGAACTCCTGAATCCGTAGCTCAAAACGACGCAGTTTATCGTCCAAATCATCATCCACAGGCAGATATGCTTTAACCGTAACCACACTGGTATCCTCTGCCCGTTCTATCCCGGAAAAATCCCACTGGCCTGCATCGATATAGCTATTGAGCATCTCCGGGTCTTCAATGACCACACCGGAAGCTCCTAAATCGTGATAAATCTCGGCCACCACATCAGTAGCCTCATGGGTGGTCTGTATGCTGACTTCCGCCCACTGCATGTACATCGCTCCTTTTTGAAAAAAGACTCCCTATATGCCACAATTCAGCCTATAGGGAGATCTATTGTTATAACACCGTTGTTCCAATTTTGCCAGGGACAAAACCGCTTGGCTTTTCAATGAGGCGGGCGCTATAATCGCCGCCTGTTTGGCTATGTATTCCCCACGATAAGACGAGGGACCATTTCCTGCCTCATTACATTCTTAGAGATGCCAAATCCAAATGTAGATATTGGCCATAATAATGGTGAGAATCATCACCGGGAAGGCAACCTTCATAAAACCGATAAAGGAGATCTGCTTGCCATGCTGAGCTGCCAGGGATGCCACCACTACGTTAGCCGAAGCACCAATCAGCGTACCATTGCCGCCCAGGCAGGCACCCAAAGCCAAACTCCACCACATGGGTTCCAGATTGGAAAGGCCCATCTGTCCCATATCCTGAATCAGCGGAATCAGGGTTGCTACAAAGGGAATGTTATCAATAAAGGCCGAAGCCACCGCACTCATCCACAGGATAAGCATGGCTGTCATGGGCACATTGCCATTGGTAACCGTCAACGCTTCTGCTGCCATGGCCTTGATAACCCCGGTTTCCACCAAAGCACCTACGAGAACAAACAAACCGGCAAAGAAGAAAATCGCCAGCCACTCCACCTTGGAGAGGACCTTGGCAATCATCGCCTCATTGCGGGTATAGGTGATAAGCAGCAAGAGGCCGGCACCAGTAAGGGCAGCCGTTGCCGTCTCCAAGCCCAAAGCCCCATGCAGCGTGAAGAGGGTAATCGTAAAGAAAATCACCGCCAGGCATTTTTTCAGCAAGTCCTTATCGGCAATCTGACTCTTGGCGTTAAGGCGCATGACTTTTTCCTGCAGTTCCGGAGTCGTCTTGAGCTTACTGCCATAAATGGCCACCAACAGGAACTGCACCACGATAAAGATGGCCACCGATACCAAGGTCATGTTCTGCAGGAAATCCATAAAGCTCAGGCCCACAGCACTGCCAATCATAATGTTCGGCGGATCACCGATAAGGGTGGCCGTTCCCCCGATATTGGAGGAAATAATCTGTGCCATAAGGTATGGCTTTACATCCACCTTTAACTGCGAAGTGATGCTAAAGGTGATGGGGACCGTCAACAATACCGTTGTCACATTATCCAGCAAAGCTGAACAAACCGCCGTGATGGCCGACAAGGCCACCAGCAGCGCCACCGGTTTAGCCTTGACCTTTTTAGCAGCCCAGATGGCCAAGAAATTGAATAGTCCCGTCTCACTGGTAATATTGACGATAATCATCATCCCCATAAGAAGACCTAATGTATTAAAGTCAATGTGATGAATCGCGGTTTCCTGACTGATAATTCCAAAGAGAATCATCAGCATAGCGCCAAAGATACCAACAATCGTGCGGTGTACTTTCTCCGAGATAATCAGCGCATAAGCCGCAACGAAGATAACGATGGCGAGCATTGTTGAATTCAAGCTTTAACCCTTCCTTCTCTTTCCACAATCCTGTAGTTATTTATTCTTTTCTTTGGCCCAACTATCTCTCAGGCCCACCACCCGGTTAAACACCAGTTTATCGGGTGTGGTATCCGGATCGATTACAAAATATCCTGTACGCAGGAACTGATAATGCTTACCTGCTGCCTGAAGGTTTACACTGGGTTCCACCCAGGCATTTTCAATGATTTCCAAAGAATTCTTATTGAGGGCACCGATAAAATCATCGGGTAGGTTCCCATTTTCATCGGTTTCCAGCAGATAATCGTAAAGACGTACCTCTGCGGACACAGCAGTCTTTGCTGCTACCCAATGAATCGTTCCCTTTATCTTACGGCCGGCCGTTGCGCCGCCGGTTTTAGAATCAAGATCCGCAGTGCAGCGAAGTTCCACCACGTTACCCTTTTCGTCCTTAACAACCTCATCACATTTGATGATATAGGCATGCTTCAGACGAACCTCGCCTCCCGGCTTCAGGCGGAAGAATTTCTTCGGTGCCTCTTCCATGAAATCTTCCTGCTCGATATAGATTTCCCGGGAGAAGGGAATAAAGCGATGACCGCCATGGAGCGGATTGTTATCGCCCAATAGCCATTCTTCCTTATCCTCAGGGTAATTGGTAATCACGACCTTTAACGGACGGAGCACCGCCATGATTCTATCTGCATTTTCATTCAAATCAGCCCGTACACAGGATTCCAGCATGGCCACGTCCACCAGACTGTTGCCCTTGGCTACGCCGATTTCCTCACAGAACTTACGCAGTGCAGCCGGCGTATATCCTCTACGGCGCAAGCCGGAAATGGTCGGCATTCGGGGATCATCCCAACCGCGCACATGACCTTCCTCCACCAGCTGACGCAGTTTCCGCTTACTGGTCACCGTATTGGTCAGATTCAAGCGGGCAAACTCAATCTGGCGGGGACGGGTATTCACATCAAAGCCGAGATTTTCGAGCAACCAGTCATAAAACGGACGATGCTCCTCAAATTCCAGCGTGCAGACCGAATGGGTAATGCCCTCGATGGCATCGGAAAGGGGATGTGCAAAATCATACATGGGATAGATGCACCATTTATCCCCTGTACGGTGATGATGGGCATGGGCAATGCGATAGATTACCGTATCACGCATGACCATATTAGGCGAAGCCATATCAATCTTAGCCCGGAGAACCTTTGCACCATCAGCAAACTCCCCAGCCTTCATGCGTGCGAACAAATCGAGGTTCTCCTCCACGCTGCGATTGCGATAAGGGCTTTCCTTACCAGGTTCTGTAAGGGTTCCACGATATTCCTTGATTTCCTCAGCCGTCAAATCATCCACATAAGCAAGACCCTTTTTGATGAGCTCAACCGCATAGTTATAGAGCTTATCAAAGTAATCGGAAGCATAGTACATACGCTTTTGCCAACTGAATCCCAACCAGCGGATATCCTCCTGGATAGAATCCACATACTCCGTATCTTCCTTGGTGGGATTGGTGTCATCAAACCGCAGATTGCAAAGGCCATGATTATACTCCGCCAGGCCAAAGTTCAGGCATATGGATTTTGCATGACCAATGTGCAGATAACCATTAGGTTCAGGTGGAAAACGGGTATGAATCCCCTCGGTGTATTTACCGTTCTTCAGGTCTTCCTCAATCGCATTCTGCACAAAATTGGTGGCGATTGTCGTATTTTCTGCCATTACATTCTCTCCTTTATACACCCAGACACCTCATCCGGCGCTGCGCATTTTTTCTCTATATATTCCCAAAGGCGTTTAACGCCAACATCAACGCCCTCCTGAGCAGGCAGGTGATTGATGATATTCTGGATATAGCCCCGTTCTACCATCTTCTGTAAAGTCCAGCCAAAATTCACATCATAGACCCACAAAAGCCTTACCAGCTTACGATCTCCCAAGGTTCTCAACTTGCGAAAATCCGCCTGTACGCCATTTGTGAAGGCTTCAATGAAATCCGGACTGATGGTCTGATCAGTACCCGCTTCCAAAGAGCGGGGTGCATTCTGTTCATTTTCCGGATCTAAAAAAGGCGCCAGTACCCGATAAATATCCAGCTTATCTGCATCCCGCAAAAGTCTGGCAAAAAGCAGCTGCCGCCCCGATGCATCTGCCGGAATCTCTTTCTTATTGTGATAGCGGATAGCATAACGGACCAGTGCTCCATCTTCAGCCGATAAATCTTTCATATAAGGCATCTCTTCGGCCAAAACCTTCAACCCTAAATCCGCATGGTCCTCGGACTGCGCATCATTAAAAGTTTTGTAGACACTGTACTGCCGAAAGCGGCCCACATCATGAAAAAGCCCCATAACTTCCGCCAGCTGCACATCGTGTTCAACAAGAGCCAGATGCTGAGCCAGTTCCCGGGCAATGGCCGTCACATAGCCAGTATGTTCCATCTTAATCCGGATGCCCTGCATGACCTCTTCGTCATCGGTAACAAAGCGCTTCATATAAGCATCCATCCAGGAATGCATCTTTTTTAGTAATTCTTCCAATTATAATGCCTTCTTTACTCGAAAAATTGGACTGCAGCAACCTGCAAAAACAAGCGTTCTCCATCCTCCAATAAGTAAACGAAAAACAGAAAAATCCAGCAGGCTTACCAAGAAGTACAGTTTATTATACTACGAAGGGAAATCTCACGCAATATTTACCAAGATCCCCAGCAGCTGCAACTCCTGTCTGATAGCGGCCAGTACCTCTTCATTGGGTACTCTGACCGTATGGATATGAATGCCCCCCGTCACCACCAGCAGTGGATTGGCCTGACATTTCTTCATCTTCGTCAGAAAGTTCTTCACGTCCCGGCGGCTCTCCAATAATAAATCGCTTTTGAGTGGTCCATAGACCGGATGCTCCACGATAACATCCAGTACAGCTCCGCCATTATCAACGATGGCATTGAGCTCTGCTTCCATCTCCTGGGCAGAATGACGGCAAACCAGGGTAATCTTTTGTTGACCATTATCCTCCCCAGGCATGATATACCCCCGAGGAGTGGCAAAAATCCGCTGGCCCTCAGCCCGCAGGATACTCACATCCCCTACGATAATCTGCCGGCTGACGCCCAATTCTCGCGAAAGCCTTGTTCCCGTCAACGGCTGACTGGCCGCCTGCAAACGGCGCAATACTTCTTCCCGCCGTTCCTCTGTAGTCATAAATTCCCCTCCCCAAAAATGTATAACAAAAAAGCTGCCTTACGGCAGCTTAAATTTCAAATGGTGGGCGATAACAGGATCGAACTGCTGACATCCTGCTTGTAAGGCAGGCGCTCTCCCAGCTGAGCTAATCGCCCGTGATGGTGACGCGTATGGGATTCGAACCCATGAAGCCGCCGTGAAAGGGCGGTGTCTTAACCACTTGACCAACGCGCCATGGCTCCCCGAGCAGGATTCGAACCTGCGACATATGGATTAACAGTCCACCGTTCTACCGGCTGAACTATCGGGGAATTCC
>NZ_JAILPX010000139.1 GCF_024699275.1 Selenomonas sp. | reverse complement strand
CGGCCAATCGCGCAATAACCCAAGCGCCCAAGACCTCCAAAAATCGCATCCAGCGTGCCTCCTTTCACTCATATCTTAACCACCCTTTGATTGTAACAGGCAAAAGGCAATTAGTAAATATAAGTGTACTATTTTTTTGTCAAAATTTCAAGTTATTTCCATCATGAAACATGGTTAACATCGAGGTAAAAAGTCAGGTTGATACAGGCGACAGGGGCATGTTTTGCGGACCGCACAAAAAGCTGCTGCTAGCTGCAGACGGGGGCGTATTTTGTAGACTGGAGGCCACTGCCAAAGGTGTAATTTCCGCCAAGACAAACAGACTGTCCTTTGGGGCGCCAGTGCTTGCTTTTTACCTGTAGCGCGCCGCCGCAGGCTGGCTCCTAAGCGAAAAAATCTAAGTCAATCGCTGAAAGCCGCGACGTGGTAACCGGAGCATCCACCTAAGTCAACGGCATTCCCGAGGGAGCCATTTAGCGCAAAGGTAAAAAGTAAGCACTGGCGCCCCACACCACTCTTTCTTGCAAAAGCCAGCCTATTTGCGAATCTCCAACGGCCGGTAAATCCCGCCCAGCAACGCTTCATAAACAATCCGCTTAACAGCAGCCGGGTTGCTCTGACGCATCCCCATAGACTCAATCAGCCCGGTAATCAGTCCAAAGAAGATATCATTCATATCCGTGGAGGAAAAATCCCCCAACAGTATGCCAGCTTCCTTCCCCCGGCGGAAAAAGCTCGTCAATACACCATCGAATGCTTCCCACTCCGCCTCGCTGAGGCTGCAGGGCAAGGTTTCCCTACCCATGCAGCGCACATAATTGGCATTGTTGACAAATATTTCGATAATCTCCTGTAAATCCGCCAGCCAGTCCTCATGCTCCTCCTGAATCAGCTCCCGCACTTCCCGCAGCACCATGCGTTCCTCTGCGGCCAGCAGTTCACAGATATTCTGCTTATTGGTATAGATACGATGGAGACTGGCCTTGCTGATGCCTACGGCGTCTGCCAGTTCCTTTATGGTGCAGCCGGGATTGTCAGCCAATGCCCCGGCCATTTTTTCCAGTAATTCTTCACGATCAAATGCCATAACTTTTCTCTCCTTGCTCAATGGAATCAAGTATAACATCATTCAGGGGAAATAGAAACCATATCATCTTTTGCCTGACGGTGGTCAAGGGCATTCCTCAACAAGCTGTACAGGCAGGGAATCACCACCAATGTGAGAATGGTCGAGGTGACTAAACCGCCCAGGATGGCGTGCGCCATTGGCGCACGCGCCTCAGCACCGGGGCCCAAGGCCATGGCCAGTGGCAGCATGCCCATCATCATGGCGGCCGTAGTCATAAATATGGGACGGAAGCGGGCCTTGCCCGCCATCACCAGTGCTTCATCAACCGCCCTGCCTTCGGCCATGCGCTCCTTGGCGTAATCCACCAGCAGAATCGCATTCTTCGTCACAAGGCCCATCAGCAGCAATATGCCGATGCCCGAAATCATAGAAAAACCGCTGCCGAAGATAAGCAAACCGGCTAATGCGCCGATAAAGGCCAAGGGCAAAGCTGCCATAATAGCCAAGGGCTCTAAGAAGGATTCAAACTGCGCCGCCAATATCATGAAGATAAAGGCAATGCCCAACACCAGCGTTTGCAAAATGCTTTTCATAGTTTCGTCCATTTCCGTGGCCTCACCGGCACTGCCCGTGCTGACGCCCGGGGGCAGTTGCAAGCGCTCCAGTTTTTCCTCCCACTGCTGTTCAAACTCTCCTAAGGAAACGCCATCCACATTGGCGGAAATACGTACTTCCATACGCCGTTCATAACGGCGTATGCTGCCAGGACTGGTCTCATATTTCCAGTCCGCCACTGCCGACAGGGGCACCAGTTGTTTATTGCCCGCCGTATCCGTACGCCCCGTCACCACCTGAATGAAATTCAGCTGGCTGGGATTTTCCCGGGCGCTTTCCGTCAAGCGCAGACGCACATCCACCTGCTCATCCGTATCGCTGAATTTACCGGTTTTCTTCCCTTCAATCAGGGTAGAAACCGTATTGCCGATGGTCTCATTGCTGACCCCCAAATCGTGAGCCCGGGCATCCTTGGTCATAACGGAAAGCCGCGGCGCACCGGGACGGTAGGAACTGGTCACATCCGTGGCGCCGGGCATTTCTTCCAACGCCTTGACCACCATATCCGAAGCCTCGCCCAACTTCTGCATATCCGTGCCCGTCAGGCTGATGGCAATGGGCCGGTCACCGGAATCGGACAAGCCTTCCACATAGATTTTCACCCCAGGAACAGCGTTGAGCTGCTCACGCAGCTGCGCCACGACTTCGGTCTGACTGTCCCGTTCCTTCTTGGGTTTGAGTTTCACAAACATGGCTTCGGCATCCGTAGCGGAGCTTGTAGCATAGACATGCTCCACCGCGGGATGCTGGCGGATGATATCCACTAACTGCTGGGTGCTCTCCTCTTTCTTGCCCAGTGAGACACCATCCTGCAACTCATATTTGACAGTGAACTGCCCCTTGTCGCTGGGGGGCAGCATATCCATGCCGATAAAATTCAGCAGGGAAAGACTGACAACAAAAAGCCCCACTGCCAGCAAGGCGGTTTTCCTGCGATGGTGGGCCAGAATCTTCGTCAGCAGTTCCCCATAGTGCAGGGCCAATGTATCGAAGAAACGGCTGAACTGCCGCTGTTTTTCCCAGATAAATCCCTGAGGCTGCAGCTCTGGCCGCAGGAACTTCGAGGCCAGCATCGGCGTCAGCGTAAAGGAAATAAACAGGGAAATCAATACCGCAAAGCTGATGGTCAGACCGAATTCCTTGAAGAAATCCGCTACGGAACCAGTCATAAAACCCATGGGCATAAATACGGCAATAACACTGAAAGAGGTAGCCATAACCGCCAACACGATTTCTTTTGTACCTAACGCCGCTGCCGCCTGCGGATCTTCCCCCTGCTCCCGGTGGCGGATGATATTTTCCACCACCACGATGGCATCATCTATGAGCAGACCGATTGCCAGGGACAGCCCCAGCATGGTCATGGTATTAATGGAAAAGCCCGCCTGATTCATAAAGAAGAACGTGGAAATCAGAGATGTGGGGATAGTCACTGCGCTGATAAGCGTACTGCGAAGGTCACCTAAGAACAGGAACACCACAAAAACCGCAAAGATACCACCGATAACGAGGTCTTCATAGACTCCATGCATGCTATCCTTGATGCGCTGAGCATCATCCCGGACCAGATGCACCTGCACCGAATCCGGCAGCGTCTTTTGCAGTTTCGTCAATTCCTCCTTGACGGCAGCGGCCACCTTCACCGCATTCCCGCCAGACTGCTTGCCCACCTCAATACCGATGGCCTGCACGCCATCATAATGGGCTGCAGAAGTTCTATCCTTGATGGTGTCCCTGGCTTCGCCAATCTGCCGGAAATACACCGGCTGGCCGCCCCGCTGCGCCACCATGAGATTATTAAAATCCTGCGGGCGAACGATTTTTGACTTGGTGCTCACGGAAAGTTTTGCCGTGCCGCTGTCCAGATTCCCTCCGGGCACCTCCTTGATGCCCTGCTCGATGTTTTCCGCCACCTCTGCAGGCGCCAACGCAAAAGCCCGCAAAGATTCAGGTCGCATCAAGAGCTGCACTTCCCGCTTTTCCTCGCCGAAGACGGACAGTTTGCCCACGCCGGCAATCTGCTGGATGGCCGGTTTTACCTGTTCCTCCACCAGAATGGACAGTTCCCGCTGGGAAAGCTTATCCGAAGTAATGGCAATGGCCGCCACCGGGTCGGCGTTCATGTCGAAGCGGGAAACCACCGGTTCATTGATGCCTTTGGGCAGGTCGTCCTTGATGGCATTGACCTTGTCCCGCACCTCCTGGGTGGCGGCGGCAGGGTCAACCTCCATGGCAAACTCCACCCCGATATCCGCCGAGCCCTCCGTAGAAGTGGAGGTGATATGACGCACCCCTTTGGCCTCGCTGACGGCCTCTTCCACTTTGCGCACAATCTGGGCATCCATCTGTTCAGGCCGGGCTCCGTCATAGGTAATCTGCACCGACACATAGGGATAGGACATATTGGGATATTCGGCAATGCTGAGCTTAAAGAGGCTCACTATTCCCAACAGCACCAAAGCCGCCGTCATCACCGTGGCCAGTACCGGCCGTTTGATACTAAGTTCCGGCAAACTCATTAACCTTCTCCTCCATAGGCATTCACACTGTCCCCATCCTTGATTTTATCCAGATTATCCGTAATCACCAGCGCGCCTTCTGCCAGTCCGCTCTTGATTTCCAAATCCTCATCGTACAAGGTACCGGGTTCCACCGTGACCTGTCGGGCCTTGCCCTCATCACTTACCACGAACACATAGTTCTGCCCCTTGCGGGAAGTCATGGCACTGCGGGGCACCGTCAGCACCGGCTTGGCTTCTTCATCCGCCAGCGTCACTTCCGCAAACATGCCGGGCATCAGGGCAAAATCGGGATTTTCCACCCGGATTTTCACCGTAAAGAGACGGTTGTCACGGCCTGCCACCGGATTGATGACCGCCACTTTGCCCGCAAAGTTTTTATCCTTGTAGGTGTCCACCTTCACCGTGGCGTCCTTGCCAATCTGCACCTTATCGATATCCTGCTGTTCCACCTGCACTGTCACATAGACCGCATCAATCTGCTCCACCGTCATCAGCTGGCTGCCTGCAGAAACCATCTGCCCCAAAGTCACATTTTTATTGGCTACCACGCCGGTGACGGGACTTGTCACCGTGGCATCGGCCAGACGCTTCTGCGCAATGGCCAGATTTGCGGCCGCATCATCCATTTCCGTACGGCTAGTGGCCCATTGGGTCTGGGCCGCATCCAAATTTTGCTTAGAGGTGGCGCCCGTATCGTAAAGGCTGCGCTGGCGCTGCAAATTCACGGCGATATTATCGTGATTCACCGCCGCCTTGTGCACACCATTTTCGGCTATGCGCACATTACCCTCCAGCTCCTGACTGTCCGTGCGCAACAGCGGTGTCCCGGCCTGCACCCGCTGACCGTTTTCCACCGTCAGTTCCTCCACCGTGCCAGAGTAACGGCTGCTGATGATGGCCGAGGTCAGCCCTTCCACCGTGCCGGTAAGGCGCAGTCCCTGCTGTTTCTCCGTTACCGCCGCCCACTGCGTGCTGACGGAAATGGCCGCCGCCGGCTTCGTTTCCTCCATTTCCTCGGAAGCCCCCCACCAAAAGACACCGCCTAACAGTGCTCCTCCTAACAGCAGGCCCAGCCATAATTTCTTTCCCCTTATGTTAAAGTTATGCAACGTCATCGCCCCCTTTAAGACTATATTGACTCATTTTGTCATTATAATATCACATCCTCCACAATGAGTCAATACAGTCTTATTTTATTGCAAAAAAATACCGCCAGGAAATAAAATCCTTAGCGGTATGAAAAATTTTACATTTTGTGCGCCGAGCCAGACAGTTCAATATAGTATTTTACCAAATCCCGGCTTTCCGCTTCAGCCCGTTCCACCAGGTCAAAGTAGTTGATATCCGGATTCTCCGTCACGGCCTTGCGGGTGGCAGCAGTGTTGGCATTCATAAAGTCGCAGCCCACGTTGATTTTATTGATGCCATATTTTACCGAGGCGCAGATATTTTCCTCGCCAGAGCCGGAACCGCCATGGAGCACCAGCGGCATATGGGTCAGTTCTTTTATCTTTTGCAGCCTGTCGAAGTCAAAGGCCGGAACCATCCCCTCCGGATAATTGCCATGGGATGAGCCGTAGGAAACTGCCAGGGCATCAATCCCTGTTTCCTGCGCAAACCGTTGCGCTTCCTGCGGATTGGTATACATATCGTCATGGGTATAATGCGCACCGGCAGCCTCGCCCATGCCGCCGATTTCGCCCTCCACGCTGACACCTTTGGCATGGGCGTAATTTACAATCTCCCGGGTTTGGGCGATATTGCCCTCAATACCAAAGCGGGATGCATCGCACATGACCGAAGAAAAACCGTCATCAATGGCTTTTTTTAAATCCAGCACTTCCTGGCCATGGTCGAAGTTCAGTGCCACATCCACCTTTGACCGATAGGCCAGCGTCTTGACGATAGGGGCAATCAGCTCGCTGTCACAATGTCCCAGCAGATGGTCCTGAAAGATATTGATGATGATTGGGGCCTCTTCCTCTTCAGCAGCGGTGATGACACTGCGGGCCGTTTCCAGATTGAAGCAGTTGATGGCCATAACGGCATAGTTTTCATCATTTGCCTTATCCAGCATATTCTTCATAGAAACATACACGGCTAAAGCCTCCCATCTTATTTGATTTTCACACTGCTGAGGTCCAGCAGTTCCTCTTCTTCCTCATCCTCTTCTTCCACCGGGACTTCTTCGTTCACATCTTTTTTGAGGATGGTGAGCAGTGCAGCCGTAACCACTGTACCGGCACCTAAGGCCATCAGGAAGCCCAGGGGATTATTCATGGCAGGAACGATGAACATACCGCCGGAAGGCACCGGAGATTCCACGCCCAGCAGCATGATGATGGCGCCGCCGACAGCAGCACCTGCCGAACAGGAGAAGATAACCCGGATGGGGTCAACAGCGGCAATGGGGATAACACCTTCGGTAATCATGCAGATGCCCAGCGGGAAGGCCACTTTGATGTTGGCAGCTTCCCCTTTGCTGTAGCGTTTTCTACGCAGCAGCCAGGAAAGGGTCACGCCAAAGGGAGGAATCATGGATGCACAGATTTTAATGGCTTCCGGGCCATAAACGCCCTGCAGCAGTAGGCCATCGGCAAAAAGAGAAGCAACCTTGTTCACGGGGCCGCCAAAGTCAAAGGCCGCCATAGCCCCCATAATCATGCCGAACACGGCAGCCGAACCACCCTGCATGCTCTGCAGCATGACCGTCAGATTGGTGGAAATTGCCGCAATGGGACGCCCCACGACAAAGAACATGACGAAACCCACAATCAGGGAAGCCAGCAAGGGGATAATCAGCATGGGCATCAAGGCCTGTGCCCACATGGGAACCTTTACATGGGCCTTGAGAAAATTGACGCACCAACCGGCAAGATAACCGCCTAACATGCCGCCGAAGAAGCCTGCACCGATGGCATTGGCAATCATGCCCATCAAAAGGCCGGGCGCAATACCCGGGCGGTCAGCGATGGAATAGGAAATGGCTGCTGACATAACTGCCGGAATAAGTCCCATGCCGTAAACACCTAAGGTAACCGCAGCCTGCCAAACGGTGTAATCGGCCATATAATCCTTGATGAGGGGCGGGTTATCCCCACAGATATTCCCAATAGCGATGAGCAAACCGGATGCTACCACCAGCGGCAGCATATAGGATACACCTGTCATTGCGTGGCGTTTGATTTCGCTTAAACGTAATTCCTGCACCATGGAACAGCCCTCCTTATAAAGCCAGCTCTGCCTGAATCTTGTTGATTAGTCCCTTGGGAGATTTGATGACGATGCTCGTGGGCACCTCAACGATATGCTTGCCGTTGAAGCGTTCCAAGCCGCCCACCTTAATATCTGCCGCAATGATGACCACATCAGCCTTGGCAATATCCTCAGCTTTCAGGGCATCCTGGGTGCCAATAGTGCCCTGCGTCTCCACATGGATATTATGCCCCAAGGCCTGGCCAGCCTTGATGAGCTTTTCCTTGGCGATATAAGTATGAGCAATCCCCGAAGTGCATGCACTAATTCCTACGATATTCATAACGGCCGCCTCCTCTTTCTTAACGTCTCACGAATTACGAAACCATGCGCAGATTCTGTTTGGCAATAGCTGCCACATCAAAACATTTTACCTTGTCCATATCATTGAACAATGCCATCTTCTCTTCAATGGTATCCCGGGCCATGCGGATGCAGGACGGATAAATCACATTGGGCTCACGCTCAAAGCCATGGTCATGGAGGTATTTTTCTACGCCCTTCATAAAACTGTACTTGATGTCACTGGAAATGTTAATCTTGCAGATGCCTCGGCGTACCGATTCGGCAATTTCCTTATCCGGATTGCTGGAACCGCCATGGAGCACAAGCGGCACATCCACTACTGCCCGGATTTCATTGAGCAAATCCAGCTTGAGCTGGGGCTTGAAGCCTTTAGGGTAAATGCCATGGGCTGTGCCGATGGCTACGGCCAGGCAGTCCACGCCGGTAGCTTCCACAAATTTTTTGGCATCCTGCGGATTGGTATAGGTAACCTTGGTGGCACCGCCTTCAATGGAGTCTCCGGTCTGGCCGATGGTTCCCAGCTCACCTTCCACGGTGACGCCTACCGCATGAGCCGCTTCCACCACCTTGCGGGTCAGGGCGATATTTTCTTCAAATGGCAGCAGGGAGCCGTCAATCATCACAGAAGTGAAGCCCAGTTGAATGGCATGGATGCACTGCTCATAAGTGCCACCATGGTCCAGGTGAATCGCCATGGGCACCTTGGTATGATTGGCCTCATAGATAGCACTGCTGATGAAGCTGTCCCGCAGGAAACGGAGTTCATCGGGATGAATTTCCAAAATGACAGGCGCCTGCTTTTCTTCCGCACTTTCCATCATAGCGGTCAAGAGCTGGCCCGTACCGGCATTAAAGGCCGGAACAGCAAAGTGATTCTTCTGGGCAACCGTAAGCAGTTCTTTCATGGACAGTAACATACTAAGACTTCCTTTCTAAAATAGATAATTATATGAAAATATGACAAAGCAAAATTAATGCATTTCCTGACTCAGTAGACTCATGATTTCCGTTTTATCCTCAGTTTGCAAAAGCTTATCCAATGTTTCATCATCCGCCAGGGCCATGGCTACTTCCGACAGAAGCTTCAAATGCACCGTGGTCTTGTCCACGTTGCGCACCGCAAAGAGAATCACCAGATTCACCGGCAGCCCATCCAAGGTCTCCCATTCCAAGTCATGCTTGGTACGGCCAATGGCAATGGAGGTCACCTTCACGCCATCGGATTTGCCATGAGGAATGGCAATGTGGTTGCCGATGCCGGTCTGACCTTCCTCCTCCCGCAGATAGACGTCCCGAATGAACTCGTCCTTGTCGGTTATATTCCCCTCTCGGGCCAGGCTTTCTGCCAATTCGTCAATGGCTTCTGCCTTGGTATGGGCCCGCAGGTCAAGGTTAATCAAATTTTCATTGATGATTTCCCGAATGCATAAAGTATCCATTTTACTCACCTCGTTTTTCTTGTTCCACCCAATAATATATGGATTTAATCATAGCGTCATTTAACTGGCTGGCAGCAGCCAATTCGATATAAATATGGGTGTCATCACTATGCAGGATTTTCCAGCCCGGCTTCAGCCCCTTCTTCACATAGACGCTGACCGATAAATCCGCCAGCGGCCTTATCGTGACTGCCGGTGTCAACGCCGCCAGTTCCGGGGACTCTGCCGTTATTATCTGCCCGGGAATCCTGGGTTCGCCCGGATTTTCCGGCAACTGCTGTTGGAAAATCTGCTTTACCTTGGCCTCATCAGCCTTGGAGAAAAAGGCATTGACATAGGCCACGGGCAGTGGCAGTTCCTTGTCCAGATGAACCGTGGTAATTACGATGTCCACCGCATGTTCCTGCAAGGCATCTTCCACATGCTTGGCGGATACCACATCAATGATATTGAGCTCCGGGAAAACATTTTTGATGCGTTTTTTCAACAAGTGCGATGTGCCTACACCGCTGGAGCAGACAATCACCGCATTTTTATGCAGCATGGCTTCTTCAAAGGCATCCTGAAAATACACCGCCAGATACGCGATTTCATCCTCATGGATATCCGGCAGCCGATGGGTCAGGCGGATTCGCAACATAATGAGATTCAGCAGCAACATGATGCGGGGAAACTCCGTCTTGATTTGCTCCAGCATGGGATTCTTGATGTTGATGCTGTACTTGATGCGGTTCAGCATGGGTTGCAGATGCAAGAGCAGTGCCTGATACAACGCCTTGCTGAAAGCGAATTTTAACGGGAACACATGGCTGCAGGCATCAATGATTTCCATCGCCATGTCATCGACTTCTGTCGATTCCAGGCTCTTCTTGTCCAAATCGTAGTTCCTGCCGCCCGAAGAACTCAGATAGCGGTAAATGTAGAAAATCTCCGCCTGATTCAGCGCAATGGCAAAATTATCGCTGAGTTCGGCCGCAATATACTGAGCCGCTTCATACACCGTGGACTTGCGCACCGCCGTATCTGCGGCCCAATCACTGTGCAGGAGTTTATCGGAGCGGATGCGCTCGATGGATATCAAAATATGAGTGATGAGGTTGATGTAATAGGGCTCCACAATCTGATAGCCTAAGATATTCTCCGCCTGCTCCACGATGTGTTCCACCACATCGATGGCCTGTTGGTCAAAGTGCCGGTGCAGTTCCGTCAGCGTTGCCGTATCAATGCGCAGGCATATGCCCTGAGGCGAATGCTTTTCATTGTGCAGGAGATACCCCAGAATATCCACCAGCGCCTTGCGGATATCCAGCTCACTGCCCGCGATTTTGGTACCATGCACATCCTTCTGCAGGACGATGTTATATTGATGCAGCTGGCGCTCGATAACCGTCAGGTCGTTGACAATGGACGTCTTGCTGACAAAATACTTATCCGCCAGGGACTGTATGGAACAGTAGGTCTGCTGGCCGTTCAGCAGCTCAAAGAGAATTTCCAGCCGGCGATGTTCCGTGGATGACTCCCCCGGGCTAAGCTTATCCGCCACAGGCCGCAGGGCAAAATCACTGCCGCCGGACTTCAGGCGAATGCCTTTGCCGGAAACCCGTTCAATAATTACCCCCTGCCCCTCCAAGGCCTGCAAATCATTGCGAATGGTTTTTTCCGAACAGGCAAATTGCGCAGCAAATTCTTTTACCGGAATCAGGCTGTCATTACTGGCCAGGGATTGCAGCAAAGCTTGTTGTCGTTTGGTTGCAGCTTCCATATTCATCCCTCCTTTGCGCGTTTGTTGGTTCTGTTTACAGTTATTATATTACCACTACAGCAATATTCAAAAAATACCAAACATTTTCCAGAATTATGGAAACCATATAGTATACTACAGTGGAACCGGGGATATGGCAATAGCTTAGCATCCTCTGGCAGGAATATTGGCAACTATGCTGAACTAGATACATAGATATGGCTTACAAATAACAAAGGAGGTCTTTTCATGTTTCGATTTAACTTCAAAATAAGCAGGAGCATACTGCTGCTGCCAATTTTGCTCACCATGCTTCTGCTTGGCAGCCTGTCCAACGCGTCAGCAGATCCCCAGAGCAAAGTCAATCCTCACGATTCTTCCGGCTTTGTGGTGCTCGCCGACGTGGTGCCAGATATCATACAGGAAATCCGCTACTACTCCACCTACAATTTTGTCGGCGACCGCATTGACGGTTACAATGAGCCCATCGCTCTGATGACGAAGGAAGC
>NZ_JAILPX010000069.1 GCF_024699275.1 Selenomonas sp. | reverse complement strand
GTTAAAGCTCCGGGAAAAACTGATGGCGATTCGCGACCTGTCAAACGGCGCGGAACAGGGATATCTGGACCTCGATTGCAAGCTTTATATTGATGTGGACGATATTGATCGCTATCTGTCCGGTGAGCTGGACACGGTAGGGGAAATCTATGCGTTCCCGGAAGATATTAAATCCTATAAGGAATAATGGCTAAGTCAAAGGAGAAATTGACATGAAGATGAAGAAAATCCTCGCCTCGCTGATGGTCGGGGCAATGGTTATGACTACGGTTCCCATGATTAATGCAGATTTTGCGGCTACGGCTTATGCCGCCAAGGGCGGTGCCAAGCTGGGCGGTGGTGCCAAGAGTGCACCCAAGGCTGCTGCGCCGAAAGCTGCCCCCAAGAGCAATAGCGATACCCATAAATCCGTATCGGGCAGCGGCGATACCTATAAGCCGTCCAAAGATGCCAAGAGTCTGGACAAGAATGCGCCCACTGCGGGCAGCAAGAGCAATGCCAATGCGAACACCGCTGCGAATACGCAGAGTGGCAGCCGCTGGGGCAATGCCCTGCGCACGGTAGGCCTGCTGGCCGGTGGTATGCTGCTGGGGTCCATGCTTGGCAATCTCTTTGGCAGCAGTATGCTGGGGGATATTTTCGGCGTAATTGCCAATGTCGTTATGCTGCTGGCAGTATTTATGCTGATTCGTTGGGCTTGGAACAAGTTCCGCAATCGTGGCAAGGAAAATGTGTATGCTTCGCAGATGAATCATTACAATCGCAGCAATGAGCCGATTGACATTACGCCGCGTAACCATCAGCCGATTCAGGACATTCGTGGCCCGCAGGATGGTTACGATGCCCGTAGTATGGCAGATAAATATCGGAATAAATAACGAGTTACCAGTATATTAGGGAGTTTTTGTTTTGGTTAAAGAATCAACTTTAAAATGTGTCGAAGATTTAATTGTGCGTTATCCGCAGCTTTCTGAATGCCGTGCGGATTTGCAGGCGGCTGTGGAGGTTATCTGTGACAGCTACCGCGAGGGGCACAAACTCATTGCCTGCGGCAATGGTGGCAGTGCTTCAGACAGCGAACATATCGTCGGCGAGCTTATGAAGGGCTTCTTGCTGAAGCGGGAAATCAAAGGAGAACTGGCCGCTAAGATTCGTGCCCATTGCGGCGAAGATGCTCAGTATCTCATTGATAACCTGCAGGGAGCGCTGCCAGCCCTTTCCATGGTGAATCAGGTGGCATTGAATACGGCTTTTGCCAATGACCAGGCTCCGGATTTGTCCTTTGCTCAGCAATTGCTGGGGATGGGGGATGAAGGTGATGTATTGCTGGCTATTTCCACTTCGGGCAACAGCACCAATGTGATTTATGCCTTGGAGATGGCTAAGGTCAAAGGTGTGAAATCCATCGGCTTGTTGGGGCAAAGTGGGGGCAAGATTAAAGCTTGCGGTTTGGCCGACATTAATATCTGCGTGCCGGAAACGGAAACCTTTAAGATTCAGGAATTGCATTTGCCGGTGTATCATATGTTATGTATTGCCGTAGAAAATGAGTTTTTTGGCGATTGAGAAATGGAGTGTTGCCTTTCCGGTAACACTCCATTTGCGCGCATATTAGCAGGATATTTTCTCCATAGGGCGAATATTTTAGAATGTATGAAGAATAAGGGGGGCATTGTTTATGATTATTCCGGAAAAGAATCTCATGAAACTGGCTAATGGCAGTGATGTACGTGGTGTGGCTATAGAAGGTGTGGCAGATGAACCGGTGACACTGAGTACAGATGCAGCCAATGTGATTGCCAGCGGATTTCTGGATTTCCTGGCCGAGAAGACTGGCAAGAAGAAAAAGGATTTACGCATCGCGGTTGGTCATGATTCCCGTCTGTCTGCTGGTGATCTCAAGAAGGCTGTCCTGCATGCGTTGACAGCGGCGGGCGTGGTTGCAGTGGATTGTGGCCTGGCTTCGACCCCGGCTATGTTTATGTCCATCGTTTTCCCGGAAACGAAAATGGATGGCTCCATCATGATCACAGCCAGTCATCTGCCCTATAATCGCAATGGGCTGAAATTTTTCACCAAGGAGGGCGGCGTAGAGCATGATGAAGTCATCGCCATTCTGAAAAATGCTTCCCGGAACCCTGTAATTGAAGGTAATTTGGCCAAAGTACAGAAATACGATTTGATTGAACGTTATGGTCATCATCTGCGCAAGAAGATTCGCCAGGCTTTGGGCGGCGAAAATGAACCCCTGAAGGGCATGCACATTGTGGTAGATGCCGGTAATGGTGCGGGGGGCTTCTTTGCTTCTCAGGTTCTGGGCCGTTTGGGTGCGGATACATCTGGCAGTGTATTTCTGGAGCCGGATGGTCATTTCCCAAATCACATACCGAACCCGGAAAACAAGCAGGCCATGGCGGCCATCAAGAAAGCCGTGCTGGACAGTCGTGCGGATTTGGGGTTGATTTTCGATACGGATGTTGACCGCATGAGTGCTGTGCTGAAAAACGGCAAAGAAATCAGCCGCAATGCCCTGATTGCCATGATGGCGGCAATCCTTGCACCGGATTATCCCGGCAGCACCATCATTACGGATTCCGTAACCAGTGATGAACTGACTGTTTTCCTGGAAAAGGAACTGGGGCTCAAACATCTGCGCTATATGCGGGGCTATAAGAATGTGATTGATGAATGTATTCGCCAGAATAAGGCTGGCACGGTTTCGCCGCTGGCAATCGAGACTTCTGGTCACGGTGCCCTGTCGGAGAACTATTATTTGGACGATGGTGCCTATTTGGCGGTCAAATTGCTGATTGCAGCTGCCAAAGCCCGGGCTAAGGGCAAGAAGCTTTCGGATCTGGTCGCTAAATTGGGTGAACCTGTGGAAGGGCAGGAATTTCGGCTGAAGATTAAGGGGGAAGATGATTTCCGCGGTTATGGAAATGAAGTGCTTAAGGTCTTTGCCGAAAGAGCCAAGGAAGCAGGTCTTAAGATTGCGACGCCGTCCTATGAAGGCGTGCGTCTGGTATTCCCGGATGGGTGGGCACTGCTGCGCATGTCCCTGCATGACCCCAACATGCCGTTGAATGTGGAAAGCCGCAAGGAGGGCGGTGTTCAACTCATCGCAAAAAAAGTAAAGGAATTGCTCGCGGGCTTTACCAGCTTGGATATGAGCGTGTTTGAAAAATAATGGCAAAAGCAACATTAGCCGAAGATACGGCGCAGTCCATTATTCAATACATTTTGGAAAATCATTTGAAGCCCGGGGACAAGCTGCCTACGGAGCCGGTCTTTATGGAGAAACTCGGCGTGGGCAGAGGGACTTTGCGAGAGGGCATCAAGCTATTGGCGGCAAGGAATATTCTCGATATCCGTCAGGGGGCTGGTTCCTATGTCTCTCATCAGCGGGGGATTCCCGATGATCCCTTGGGGCTGACCTTTATCGAAGATGACAAAGACCTGATTGTGGATATGCTGGATGTGCGTCTGCTGTTTGAACCCCATGTGGCGAGATTGGCAGCCACAAAGGCCACTCCGGAGGAAAGGGCCGCGATTGTTGATCAGGCTGCTGAAGTGGAGCGTTGTATTGCCGAAGGTGTGTCCTACGTGGCAGCTGATGCCCGCTTTCATCGGCTGATTGCAGAGGCCAGCGGCAACCGGGTGTTTGGGAATCTTACCTATATCCTCAATACATCTATTGCTAAAAACATCGAAATCACGAAAGATGCACAACGGGATAGCAATACCATTCGCTATCATCGTAAGATTGCCAAGGCAATCTACGAAGGACGGCCTAATGATGCTGCCAGCTATATGAATATGCATCTGCAGCTGTTGCGGGAATTTGTCCGGGAAAATATGAGCTGATACAAAATGCAGCGGCCCCCATAAGTTAGATTGATTGGACTAACTTATGGGGGCCGTTGCATTTTGCAGGCATTGTTTAATGCCTAGAACGAATGAATGAAAAGTTGACATTTTCAGAAAATAAATATATAATATTCATATGATGAATTTATAGGTATTATAGGAGAGTGGTTGTATTTAACAAAGGGGGAGCCTTTATGGAAAAAGTATGTGCAGATTGGCCGGCCAATGCCTTTGACGAGCAGCTGGTCAGCGGTAAATACTGGGACGAGTTCGCAGAGAATACCAAGGCGGCAGCTACCGAGCTGATTCATGCTGGTACTTGGCAGGAGGCAGAGCAGCTTTTACAGGGGCTGGTACAGGATATGGAAGCCAAGGAAATCCTGGCGGTAGGCGGGGAAGAAAATCCGCGCTTAGGTATGATGTATCAGCATCTGCAAAGTGACGGCCGTACGGTATATACGGATAAATTTGCCATTGCAGAGCATGCACCGCAGGCAGATTTAGGGATCTCTACGGCAGAATTCGGTGTGGGTGAAAGTGGCAGTGTTTGTGTGGATACAGCCTCCTACGAGTCCCGAGTCACCGGTATGCTCCCCCCGACACATATTGTCTTTTTGCAGGCTGACCATATGGTAAAGAATATCGACACGGCCTTCCGGGTGATTTCCAAGGTTTATAAGAAGGGCTATATGGGCTTTATTACAGGGCCTTCCCGTACTGCGGATATTGAACGTGTCCTGAGTTTGGGGGTACACGGTCCCGGCAGATTTATCGTGATTGCCGTTGATGAACCAGCACAGAGGAGGGCTTGACCATGGCAGCTGTAAAGGAAAAACGCAATATCCGCAAGGAAATCCATACGAAACTTGACGATAACGTCATGCAGGGAGCTTTGGCAAAGTTTACTTCCGAGTATCCGATGGCCAGGCTCAAAGCCTATGCCAATGTGGATAGTATCGACGATTTGCGGGACGATTTGCGCACCATGAAGCGTTGGGCTGTTGACCATATTGATGCCTTGGCGGACGAATTCCAGCATTCCGTAGAAGAACGGGGCGGCAAGGTGTTCCGGGCTGCTGATGGAGATGCGGTCAAGAAAATCCTGTTGCAGATTTGTGAGGAAAATGGTGTTAAGCGCATCGTTAAATCCAAATCCATGGCCACTGAGGAAATCAAACTGAATGGTGCTCTGGAGGATGCGGGCCTGCATGTGCGGGAAACCGACCTGGGCGAGTGGATGCTTTCCGTGGCTGGTCAGAAGCCTTCCCATATGGTTATGCCGGCCATTCACCTCAATAAGGAGCAGTGTGCAGGTTTCTTTGAGCAGGAACTTCATGAAGAGGTTCCCAGCGACATTTCCTATATGATTCATACGGCTCGCCGCGTTCTGCGGGAAGAATTTTTGAATGCCGATTTGGGAATTACCGGTGCAAACTTTGGTATTGCTGAAAATGGTGCCATTGGTCTTGTCACCAACGAAGGCAATGCCCGTCTGGTTACCACTACGCCGAAAATTCATGTGGTACTGATTGGCTATGAGAAGCTGATTCCCAAGATTAAGGATGCTGCCAAGATTCTGCGCCTGTTGCCGCGTAATGGCACCTGTCAGCGCATGACCAGTTATATGACGATGGTTTCTGGCCCGACGCCCATTATCTACAAAAAAGAGGGCAAGTGGGTGGAAGAGAACCGCAAACAGTATGTGATTCTCTTGGATAATGGCCGTTTGGCCGCCGCCAAGGACCCCAAGATGAAACAGGTATATCAGTGCGTCCGCTGTGCATCCTGTCTGAATGTGTGCCCTATCTGGCGCATGGTAGGCGGACATGTCTATGGACATATCTATTCCGGCGGCATTGGTGCAATCCTTACGGGGCTGTTGGGTAATATGGAGGCCTTCTCCAAGTTCAGCGATCTTTGCATTGGCTGCCGCCAGTGTACCACCATTTGCCCCGGGGAAATTCCCATTCCCGATTTGATTGACGAACTGCGGGCACGGTATGTGAAGAAATATGGTCTTTCCATGCCGGAAAAAACCGCATTCCAACATATACTCACGCACCGCAAGGTGTTCCATTCTCTTCTGCGCATCGGTTCCGTGGCTCAGAAACCGGTGCAGTCCGGCAAGTTTATCCGCCATCTGCCGTTGTTCTTCTCGGGCATGACAGATGGCAGAAGCCTCCCGGCAATTGCGGCCAAACCATTGCGTGACCGCACGGAGGAACTGCAGAAAGCGAACCCCAGGAATCCGGTAATGACGGCGGCTTTCTTCAGCGGCTGCAATATGGATTTCGTCTTCCCGGATACGGGCGAATCCGTAATCAAGGTCCTGCAGGATTTGAATATTGCCGTTACCTATCCCCAGGAACAGACCTGCTGTGGCAAGCCGGTATTGGGTATGGGTGACCGGGATACGGGCAAGGTCATTGCCAAACAGAACATCGAAGCACTGGAAGCTACAGGAGCAGATGTGATCATCAGCGCCTGCCCCACCTGTGCAGAAACGCTGGAACGTACCTATAAGGAGCTCTTTAAGGATGATGCCGAATGGCAGGCCAGAGCAGAAGCCGTGGCCGCTAAGGTCAGAGAGTTCACCAGCTTTGTGGCGGAACAGTACAAGGCGCAGGGCCGCAGCCTTCCCCAGGCCGAAAAAGGCAGCCGCATCACCTATCACGATTCCTGTCATATGCGCCGTGGTTTGGGCGTTTGGGAGCAACCCCGTGAACTGCTCAGAATGACCGGCGCAGACTTCGTGGAGATGAAGGACAGCGATCGTTGCTGTGGTATGGCGGGTGCCTTCGGTGTGAAGTACAGCGAGATTTCCAAGCCGATTCTTCATGATAAACTGGAGAATATTGAAGGAACCAAAGCGGATACTGTAGCGGTTGCCTGCCCTGCCTGCATGATGCAGATTGGTGGCGGCCTCAACCAGCAAAACCCTCGGATTAAGGTAAAACACGTAGCCGATATCCTGGCTGAGTGTATTGCAACAAGATAAGCGCATAAAACAGCCCCTCAGGTACATGGTGTACCTGAGGGGCTGTTTGCGATCAAAGGCTGCCGTCAGTTATCGTCGGCTACGTTTTCCAGTATGCGGATTTCATTGCGCATGATGTAGGCGGATTTCTCCGGCCTGCTGCCATTCACCAGATAGTCGAACATCACCTGCATGGCCCGGCGGCCTTGTTGATGGGGATGTTGGTAAAGGGCTGCTTTAATGAGCCCTTTTTTCATCATTTCAATGGTGCTGGGGATGGTATCGAAGGCTACAATAGTGATATCCTGCCGCTTGGCCGCCTGGATTGCCCTGGCGGTGCCGTAGCCGCCGGAGGAAACAACGAAGAGTGCGTTGACTTCCGGGTGTTCGCTGATGAGTTTGCGGGCCGCTTCATAGGCCTGCATATCATCATCAGCGGTTTCCGCCACATCCAGCAGGGTAAAGTCCGGATGGTCTTGCATGATTTCCTGAAAACCCTGCAGCCGCTGTTGATGACCCAGCATATGGCGGGAACCCAGCAGTACGCCGGCTTTTAGGCTGGCGGGGCAGAGCATCTTCAGCAGGGCTCCTGCCGTACGGCCACCCTGCAGATAATCACTGCCCACATAGCAATGGCGTTGGCTGGCTTCCACATCGTTGTTGATGGTTACCACGAACAGGCCAGCTGCTACACATTCATTGATTTTGGCAATCACCTGAGAATCGTTGACCGGATTGATGATCAGGCCGCTGATTTTTTCCTTGAGCTCGTCGATGATGCGGCATTGTTCGGCGGCATCGAACCCCTTCATGCTGCGCCAGATGACCTCCATGCCATAGGAGGAAAAACGCTCGGCGGCATGATGCATAGTGTTGAGCATATCGGCAAAGAAATCCACACCCTCGGAGGCAATCAGCACGCCCACCACGGGATGTTTCTTGCGGGCAGCCAATGCCTTGCCTGCCGGATTGGGACGATAGTTGAGTTTTTTGGCCATTTCGACAATCAGGCGTTCCTTTTCCGGTTTGACATTGCCACGCTTGTTGAGCACCCGGTCTACGGTGCCCCGGGAAACGCCGCATAGTTCGGCGATTTGCTTTATCGTTACCATCCGCTATCCCTTCCTTTTCCCTGCTGTTACTAAAAAAGTATTCGTGGGAAAAGGCAAAAATCCTGCCGTGCTCGGGCAAAAAAGAGAAAAGAACATGCCGGGAGGCTGTCACATCTACGATTGGACCAATGGCCTGACGTTTCGCTGTGACAGCCTCCCGGCATATGTTTATAAGAAAATCCTGTTATGCAGTCTGGCCGTGATATTCGACTTCACGAACTTCTTTGACCTTGTTTTTCTCGTCAACCATGACGACCTTGGGCTTATGGTTTTTTGCTTCATCTTCAGTGAAGAGGCTGTAGGCCATGATGATGACAATATCTCCCGGCTGGGCCAGCCGGGCAGCGGCTCCATTGAGGCAGATTACACCGGATCCCCGGGGGCCGGGGATGGTATAGGTTTCAAGGCGGGTACCGTTGTTGTTGTCCACCACCTGCACCCGTTCGTTGGGGAGGATACCGGCCTTTTCCATGAGTTCCTCGTCAATGGTGATACTGCCCATATAGGCCAGATTGGCTTCGGTTACTGTGGCGCAGTGGATTTTTCCTTTGAGCATATTCAGCAGCATGATTTCGTGGTCCTTTCTTTAGGCGGAGAGAATTACATTGTCAATCAGGCGGGTCTTGCCGATTTTGACCGCAATGGCCAGCAGGGTGTCTTCATTTACCTGTTTTAACGGTTTGAGGGAGGGATAAGCATAGGCCTTTACATAGTCGATATGGGCCAGCGGCTCTTTCCCCAATTCCTGTCTGACGATATTTTCCAGTGCCGTGACTTCAGTTTCTCCCTGGGAAAATGCGGCTTTAGCCTGTTTGAGACTGCGGGAGAGAACCAGGGCTGCATTTTTTTCTTCGGTGGACAGGTAGCTATTGCGGGAACTGCGGGCCAGACCGTTTTCCTCGCGGGCGATGGGCACCATGTTGATATGGACATTGATGTTAAGGTCTTCAACAAAGCGGCGGATAACCGTTACCTGCTGGGCATCTTTCTGGCCGAAAAAGGCTTCGTCTGCCCGGGACAGATTGATGAGCTTGGTGACAACGGTAGCTACACCGCGGAAATGACCTGGTCGCTGGGCGCCACAGAGCTTGTGAGTGATATCGCCTTCCACGTTGACATAGGTGCAGTAGCCCTCCGGATACATTTCCGTTGGTTCCGGATGGAATACCGCATCGACAGCAACGCTTTCCAGCTTTTCGCAGTCAGCTTCGAACTGGCGGGGATAGGCATCATAGTCTTCATTGGGACCGAACTGGGTTGGATTGACAAATACAGAAGCAATCACGATATCGCATTTTTTCCGGGCGGCCCGCATCAGGGTCAGATGACCTTCGTGCAGGGCCCCCATGGTGGGCACCAGTGCGATGGTCTTGCCCTGAGTCTTGCAACTGGTGGCGTAGTTTTGGATTGCTTCAATGGTGGTTAAGATTTTCATGATGCTTGCTCCTTTATGTTATGAATTGTAAACGGGGTTGATGACTTCCCGGGATTCATCCCGATGAACCAGGAAGCTGGCCAGCAGGGAGCCGGAGATGTTGTGCCAGACACTGAAGATGGCACCGGGCAGAGCTGCGGCAGGATTGAAGTAGAGCACGGCCAGGCTGGCGGCCATACCGGAGTTCTGCATGCCCACCTCGATGGCCACGGTGCGGGACTTGCGGCTGTCAAGACCCGTCAGCTTTGCGGCTGCAAAACCCAGCAACAGGCCAAAGGCATTGTGCAGGATGACGATGGCCCCCATGGCCAGACCTACGGCAGCCAGTTTGCTGGCCGAGAGAGCTACTACGCAGCCGACCAGTAATACGATGCAGACAACGGATACCAGCGGCATGGCCGGCATGATTTTTTGGGCGGTGCCAGCCATGTAATGATGGACCAGCAGCCCCAGGATGACAGGGGCCAGTACCATCTGGGCAATGGAAATCATCATGGCGGTGAAGGAAATATCAATCCAGGCACCGGCCAGGAAATAGGTCAGTGCGGGGGTGACAAGCGGTGCCAATAAAGTGGTGGTCATGGTCATGGAAACAGACAGGGCTAAATCGCCTTTGGCCAGGAAGGCCACCACATTGGAGGCCGTGCCACCGGGACAGGTGCCTACGAGAATCACGCCGATGGCCAGTTCCGGCGGCAGAGCGAAGAGCTTGACCAGAGCCAAGGCCACCAGCGGCATGATGATGAACTGGGCACCCACGCCAATGGCCACTTCCCGGGGGTGCTGAAGTACCGTCTGGAAATCCGCTACCTTGAGGGTCATGCCCATGCCGAACATGACAATGCCCAGCATCCAGGAAATATAGGGGCCAATCCAGGTTAAGGTTTCCGGATGCAGCGCGCCCAATACGGCAATGGCCACTACCAATACAGCCATATTGTCCACGATTTTCTTGATGATTTTTTGCACAAAAAGACCTCCTTGAGATTAGAAAAGAAATTTTGGCAAAAGAAAAGCGCATCTTTCCGTTGATGACGAAAAGATGCGCGCATTTACTGATTGCGAGCAGATAACCTAAAGAAGCCGCAACAAACATCCATAAGGTCGTCTTGGTTCGGATGAATCCAAGCGGTAAAAGGATTTTGCGATAGAGATTAATCTGATTCATAAAAGTATGACTCACAACAATGATGTCATCTTTTGCCCTGAGTCATATTTTAACACTTATGGATTTTTGCGTAAAGGCTTATTTACGCTTTTTGGTTTTCTGGAATTCCTCCAGGATCATGCGCTTGGCAATCTTGCCCGTGGAGGTCCGGGGGAGTTTTTCCATCAGATGGAATTCCCGGGGAATCTTGTAGAGCGCCAGGTTAGCCTGCAGGAACTTCTTGAGTTCCCGGATGTTGATATCCTTGCCGTCATGGGTGCTGTAGAAGCAGGCTCCCGCCTGCCCGCGCAGTTTGTCCTCGATGCCGATAACGGCGGCTTCAAAGATGCCGGGGAACTGATAGACTAGTTCTTCGACCTCACGGGGATAGATGTTTTCGCCCATGCTGATAATCATGTCCTTGATGCGGTCTACGATGTAGATATAACCTTCCTCATCGCAACGGGCTACATCGCCGGTGTGGAACCAGCCGCCCCGCATGGCATCCTGAGTCACATCGGGCAGATTCCAATAGCCCAGCATGATGTTTTCACCCTTGACGATGAGTTCGCCGGCTTCACCCTGGGGAACTTCCTTGCCTTCACCGTCGATGAGCTTCCAGGTAATGCCTGGAACGATCTTACCGCAGGAGCCCACAATGGGGTGTTCCGGCGGGTTCATGGTGACAACCGGACTGGTTTCCGAGAGGCCATAGCCTTCGCAGATATCCACGCCAAACTTCTTGATGAAATCCTGCTGAATCTGCAGGGGCAGTGTCGTACCACCGCTGACTACCAGGCGCAGGGATGCCATATCCTCTGGCGTGGCCAGCTTGGTCAGCAGGCTGCAGATGGAAGGCACGATATACAGGTCCGTGACCTTTTCGTCGCGAATGACGGCAATGGTTTCTTTCGGTGTGAAGGAATCCAGGATAACCACTTCGGCACCGCAGAAAAAGGGGTAGAGCACGGAGCAGGTCCAGCCAAAGGCATGGTACATGGGCAGTACGCAGAGCACATTGTGTTCCGGCCGGCAGCCCATGCCGTTGTCCCGCATCTGTTCGCAGTTGGCGACAAGATTCCGATGGGACAGCACAGCGCCTTTGGGATTGCCAGTGGTACCAGAAGTGTAGATGGTGGCACAGGGCTTGTGCTCATCAAAATCTGCCCGCAGGGCCGGTGCTGCAGCGATTTTTTTGCTGGCCTTGCTCATGGTCTTGATGTCGTACTGAACTACTTTCAGATCGCAGCGCAAAGCGGCCAGTGCGTCTACCAGATTCAAAGGCTGGTAAGTCAGCAAAACCTGGATGCCGGAATCCTTGATGATATAGGCAATCTCACGGTTGCTGAGCTGGAAGTTGATGGGCACAGCAATGGCCCCCAGGGAGGTTACGCCCATATAGGCGAAGATGAAATCCGCACTGTTGCGGGAAAAGATTCCCACACGGTCTCCTTCCCGGACACCAGCTTCATAAAGGCGATTGCGGCAGTTCTTTACAGCATCTTGTGCTTCTTTATAAGTAAAGCGGCGCTCATGGTCAACAATGGCCAGAGCATCAGGTTTTCCTTGCAAAATGAGTTCATGTACAAACATGATGATACCTCTTTCTTTTTTTATAAACTACGTGAATTAGCTCATACAAGATAAATTTTATACCAGGTCATAAAAAAAGTAAAGAGGTTTTATTTGTTGGCTAAACGGTAAATCTCGATAGCGGTGGCCTTGTCAATGGGATGGAAATTGGCTACTACCTTAGTGCCGCCTGCAGTACAGGAGTCAGCCAGCTGCACCAGGACATCTTCCTTTTGTACGCCGATGCCTAGTTCGGTAAAGTTGGTGGGCATTTGGATTTCCTTGAAGTAGGCTACGGTTTTGGCAATGCCGGCTTGAGCCCGTTCTTCTTCGGTGCCAGAGGTGATATTCCATACCTTTTCTGCGAATTGGGCGAAACGGGGAATATCGTCCCGATAGACATATTCTGCCCAGGAACCCCAGATGGCCGTGAGGCTGGCACCGTGGGTCACATCGAAGCGCCCGGAAAGTTCGTGGCCCAGCTTATGGCAGGCAAAATCCTTACAGCGTCCCAGTTCGGTCAGACCACAGTGGGAGATGGTGCCTGCATACATGATTTCGCTCATGGCATCGTAGTCAGTCTGGTCCTTGATGGCCCGGAAGGAGCAGGCAATCACGGTTTTCAACAGAGATTCTGCAATGCGGTCGGTTAGGGCGTTTTCTTCCTTGACGTTGGTGAAATAACGCTCCAGGGTGTGCATCAGGATATCGGAAATGCCGCAGATCAGCTGTTTTTTGGGTACGGTAAAGGTAAGTTCCGGATTCATAAAGGCCAGGGCAGGACGGTTGAAGGGGGTGTTCAGGCCGGCCTTCTTGCCGGTTTCTTCGTTGGTGATGACTGCAGAATCGCTGGTTTCACTGCCGGCGGCAGCCAGGGTCAGCACTGTGCCTACCGGCAGGCTTTTGGTCAGCGTTGCCGTGCCGCTCCAGAAGGACCAGACATCGATTTCCGGATTGGCAGTGCCATGGGCTACAGCTTTGGCTGAATCGATAACGCTGCCGCCGCCAATGGCCAGAATGAAATCTGCCTGGAAAGCGAGAGCTTCTTTGATGGCTTCCCGAACCCAACTGAGACGGGGATTAGGCTGCACACCTCCCTTTGCCTGGGTGAACAGACCTGCGGACTGCAGGGATTTTTCGATTTTACCCAACAGACCGCTCTTAACCACACTGCCACCGCCGTAGGTGATGAAAACCCGATGGGCATTGTATGCGGAAAGTTTTTCGGCAACTTTTTCTTCAGCGTCACGGCCAAAGACGATTTCTGTGGGGACTTTGAAATTAAATGCTTGCATAAAAATACCTCCATAAAAATTGTTTACCATCATATTGTATATTAGCGAAAAAAAGAGAAATTCCTGCAAAGAAAAGCAGATACAAAAAACCGGACGCATGAGCAGTACGTCCGGTTTTTTGCTGTGTATTATATTTTAGGAGAGCTTTAACGAAAGCCTGAATATAATATAGCACAAGTGAGAATGAAAATCAATAGCTCATATTAGTTTTTTTCCAATTCTGCAAAAAATTGTTCCAAAGGAACTGGATGGGCAAAGAGGAAGCCCTGCCCGATTTGACAGCCAATGGCTTTTAGCAGACGCTCCTGAGCAGTGGTTTCGATACCTTCCACCAACACACGCATATTGAGATTGCGGCCCATTTTGATGACCTGCTTTAAGATGGTCAGGCAGCGCTCGCTATTTTCCGCAGATTGCAGCATGCTGCGGTCAATCTTCATGATATCCATCGGAAGATTTCGCAGCATGGCAATGGAGGAGTAGCCTGTGCAGAAGTCATCCATGGACAGGGAAAAGCCCATGCTCTTGAGTCGCCGGGTAATCTGCACGGCGTTTTCGTTTTCCTTTTTGGTGGTAAAGTCGATGAACGAGGTTTCGGTCAGCTCCAGTTCGATGAGCTTGCGGGGCAGCTGGTAGCGTTCGGCGATAGCCTGCATGTTGGCGAGATAGCCGCGCTCTGAGACGTGCAGCCCGGACTGATTGATGGAGATGGGAACCACAGGAAGTTTTTGCTTCAGCCGTTCTGCCAGCAGTTTGGAGATTTGTTCCAGTACGAAGTAGTCCAGCTTGAGGACAAAACCATTTCGTTCAAAAAGGGTGATGAAGTGGCTGGGCACCAAAAAGCCCAGCTCCGGACTTTGCCAGCGGATAAGTGCCTCGGCACCGCATATCTCCCGGGTCTCCAGGTCGTATTTTGCCTGTAGGTAGATTTTGAACTCACCGGCTGCCAGGGCCTTTTCCATATATAGCTCCATCTGCTGGTGTTTCAACAGTTCATCATGCATTACGGAATTGAAGACACCGATGACATGGTTCTGGCCAATGATTTCGTTGCGGGCCATCATGGCATTGCCCATGAGCAGACTGGCATCGATGTCTTTGGTGCGGGGCACTGGACAGACACCGATATGGTAGGTAAAACTGGTGAGCACGCCATTGACGTTGATGACACGGAAGTTTTTTTCTACTTGTTCCGCTGCCTGGCGCAGGGTAAGGCCTTTGGGCTTTTGACAGAGCATATAGATATGGGTAATTTCTGACGATAGCCCGTAGCGCAGAATCCAGGGCAGTTTTTGCACCACATCCTGTAGACTGTTTTTGGTGGTTTCCGCAAAGAGTTCGGCTCCGTAGACTTCCTTGAGGAAGGACTGCCGTTGGGGCGAGATGATCAGCACGAAGAGTTCGCCGCTTTTGCGGGCTTCCTGGTAATAGGCAATGGCATTGGGTAATTCATTGGTAAACCATTGGAGATTGTACAGGCCCAGCCCCTTTACCACATTGGCCTGCTGCCAGAGTGCTGCCGTGTACTTATGGCGCAGCCATAGGAAATAAAGCAGCACCAGGATGATTAGGAGCAGGATGCCCATGGACAGGGCAAGGGTAAATATTGGATTGCGATAGATAAAGGATTGCAGGGAGTCTTTTCCCTGTATTTGGTAGACTTCGCTGTTGATTATGCTGCTGATATCCCGTGGATGGATATGGGCAACTTCCTTGTTGAGGATGCGGATAAAAATAGGATCCATCGTGTTTCGTACAGCCATGGATACTTGATGGGAGAAGGCTGCATTGCCATTGGTGTAGAGGTTGTAGTAATTTCCCTGAAAAATATCGCTTTGGGCGGTGATGGCCTTGACAAAAGTCATATCGGCTTCGCCCTTGTTCACGGCATCCATACAGTCCGCCACATCTGCATAGTAGCGCAGCTGTTCGGGCGGGAAGTTCTTTTCGATGAATTGCTGGGTGTAGAAATGGGTGCGGGCGCAGGCGACTACTGGCTTTTCAGGCAGAGGGGAATCCTTGCGCAGGACAGAAACGTAGTTCAAGGTCAGATAGGGGAAGGTCAGGTCAGCGTTATGGGCTTTGGCCCAGTTGTAGTCGGTATTGAAATCCATCACCATGTCGATGTCGCCATTGGTAAGATGCGCCATCATGGTATGTTGAGTTTCTTCGGGGATGACTTCCAGAGTAATGCCCAAATCTTTTTCTACCCGTTTGATGATTTCGGCGATAACGCCAGCGGGATGTTCCTGATCAAAATAGGAGTAAGGGGCTTGGCGGGGGGAAATCATTGTGCGGACAACGGGATGAGCGGCTAAAAAGGCTTTTTCTTCCGGGGTAAGATTCAATTCCAGCCCCGTTTCGTGGTATTTTTCCAGCAGATCGTAGCGGAAAAAGGGATTGACCAGATTGATGGTTTGGACAGCTGCGGTTAAATCCGGTTGCAGTTCCGTCCGGTTTTCATCCAGCAGAAGCCAGCCCATGCCGGCACCTAAAGGCACAGCAATCGTACCCGGTGGTAAATAATCTGGACGTGGTTCGGTGATAGCGGCGGTCATCGGAATATCTGGCAGGATAATCGCATCAATGCTGCCAGACCTTAAACGCTGGAGATTTTCCTCCAGGGTACCACTGGTGTATGTGGCCTTGCGGTTAAGGTAGGTGGCTAAAGCTTCGGTAAAATCATAGGTCGGTCCCTGATAGTGGAGCCGGCTGTCCTGCCATATACTGTTTTCGCTGCTGGTAAAACCTATCCGGAGGACAGGACGCAAAAAGTCCGCACTAAATCCATTAGTGGGAGAATTGAGCAGTATCGGCAGCAGGATGAGGAATATTCGCATCAAAAAACGCATGGAAACCCTACCTCCTTTAGGGAATATGCGGAGTATTCATACATTTTCTATTCGTGATGACATAAAAAAATCCTGCCAATTTCCTATGGAGCGAAGTGGTTTTGTGGTTCTATGGGGGCTATCAAGTATAGAATTAATTTATGGAGAATAACTATACCTATTGACTTTTTGACAGGGAGCACCTACAATAGGTGGTGTTAATCCTGACAAAATTACTAAGGATTGAAATAGAGTTTTATCAGGCAGAGACCTGTTTATGTTTAGAAGGAGAGTTTCGAAATGGCTGAGCAGCTTTTAGAAATCAAAAATCTTCATGTTGGTGTGGAAGATAAGGAAATCCTGCGGGGCTTATCCCTATTGGTGGGCAAGGGGGAAGTTCATGTTATCTTGGGGCCGAATGGTTCTGGGAAGTCAACGCTGATGAATGTGATTATGGGGCATCCCAAGTATGTGGTTACTGATGGTTCCCTGCGCTTTGAGGGCGAGGATATAAAGAATTTGCAGACCTTTGAACGCAGCCGCAAGGGGATATTCTTGTCCTTTCAGACCCCGGAGGAAATTCCCGGCATTACGGTGGAAAATATGCTTCGTACCGCAAAGCAGGCAATTACGGGGGAAAAGGTGAAACTGATGCCCTTCCGCAAGGAGCTTAAGGCCACGATGCAGGAGCTGAAGATGGATCCGGAATATGCCCAGCGTTATCTGAATGTGGGTTTCTCCGGTGGGGAGAAGAAACGTACGGAAATTCTGCAGCTGCTGATGCTCAACCCCAAGCTGGCTTTATTGGATGAGACGGATTCTGGTTTGGATGTCGATGCGGTACAGATCGTGTCGGAAGGTGTAGCCAAGTTCCATAATGAGGAGAATTCCTGCTTGATTATCACCCATAATACGCGCATTCTCGAACACCTGAAGGTGGACAAGGTACACGTTCTGATGAACGGCCAGATTGTGGAAGAAGGCGGCCCGGAACTCATTGAGGACATCAACAGCCGTGGTTTTGCCCATATCCGTGAAGAACAGGAAGGGTGAAGGCTATGGCTGAGAAGAAGAAAACCTATGTAGAGGATATCGAACGCACTCTCTACGATATCAAAAACGAAGACCGTTCGGTCTACAAATCCCATAGCGGGCTGACGCCGGAAATCGTGCGGGATATCTCCCGGCGCAAGAATGATCCGGAATGGATGACCGCGTTTCGCTTAAAATCCCTGGAAGTCTATAATTCACTGGAATTTCCCACCTGGGGGCCGTCCCTCAAAGAACTCAATATGGACGATATTGTGACCTATGTGCAGCCCGATGCCAGGATGACCGGCAAATGGGAGGAAGTACCAGAGGATATCAAGGAAACCTTCGACCGGCTCGGCATTCCCGAAGCGGAGAAGACCTCTTTGGGGGGGGTTGGTGCCCAGTATGACTCGGAAGTGGTGTACCACTCCATTCAGGAAGACATGGTCAGGCAGGGCGTCATCTACACCGATATGGAAACCGCGCTCGTTGAGCACGGAGATATTGTCAAGGAATACTTTATGACCCTTGTACCGCCCAAGGACCATAAGTTTGCGGCCCTGCATGGTGCCGTCTGGTCCGGCGGCTCCTTTGTCTATGTGCCGGAAGGGGTTCATGTGGAAATGCCCTTGCAGAGCTATTTCCGCCTGAATGCCGCCGGTGCCGGTCAGTTTGAGCATACCCTGATTATTGTAGAAAAAAATGCCAGTCTGCATTTTATCGAAGGCTGTTCGGCTCCCAAATACAATGTGACCAATCTCCATGCCGGCTGTGTGGAACTTTTCGTCAAGGAAGGTGCGCGCCTGCGCTATTCCACCATTGAAAACTGGTCCCGCAATATGATGAATCTCAATACGAAGCGGGCGTTGGTGGAAAAAGATGGCCTTATTGAATGGGTATCCGGGTCTTTTGGTTCACACATTTCCTGCCTTTATCCCTGCAGTGTGCTCCATGGCGAAAATGCCCGCTGTGAGTTTACGGGGGTGACCTTTGCTTCCAAGGGACAGAATCTGGATACCGGAGCCAGCGTTATTCATGCGGCGCCGCATACCTCGGCCAACATCAATACCCGTACGATTTCCAAGGCGGGGGGTATGGCAACTTACCGTAGCGCTGTAAAAGTGACGAAGAATGCACCTTATGCCAAGTGCTCCGTCAACTGCGAATCCCTGATGCTGGATAATCAATCCCGCAGTGATACGCTGCCAGTTATGGATATCGAAGGGGATGAAGCGGATATCGGCCATGAAGCCAAGATTGGCCGTATCAGTGACGAGGCCATTTTCTATCTGACCAGCCGCGGCATTGATGAAGAAGAAGCCCGCGCCATGATTGTGCGTGGCTTTGTGGAGCCGATTGCCAAGGAATTGCCGCTTGAATACGCACTGGAAATGAACAATCTCGTCAACATCGAACTTGAAGGCACTATGGGTTAAGGAGGAAAAGACAATGATAAATGAAGAAAAATTTTCCGCCATTCCCATGCGTACCTGGCGGTGGCTGAAGGTGAACGAGATTCCTGTTCCAACAGGTCTTGGCGATAATCTGCAGACGGAAAAGATTCTCGTGAAATCCGGCGAAAGCAAGAGCATCGTACTCGACAGGCGTGAGGGCGGTGCTCTGGAAGTACAGGCTCATATCGCTGACGGCGGGGAATTGAATCTGATTTACGCCCAGCTGGTGAATGAAGAACAGGCCGCTGTCAGCCGTATTAAAGTCTATGTGGGCAAGGGCGCAAAGTTCAACTATACGACGGTGGAAGCCGGTGCCAGACATACGGCGGCAGAACTTACGGTGGATATGGTCGGTGATGACAGCTTTGCTGACGTATGGGGGCTGTATTTCGGTGACGGCGGGCGTAAGATTGACTTAAACTACATCATTCGCCAGCAGGGTAAGCGCACCGATGCCAATATGCAGGTGCGCGGTGCGCTGCTGGACGGTGCGGAAAAGACCTTTCGTGGGACGCTGGATTTTCTCGAAGGTTCCAAAGGCTCCGTAGGCCGTGAGGATGAAGAAGTCATGGTGCTGTCTGACCATGTGCAGAACCGCAGCGTGCCCATCATGCTGTCTCATGAAGATGATGTGGACGGCCATCATGCCGTAAGCATCGGCAAGATGGATGAAGAGAAGCTCTTTTACCTGATGAACCGCGGTCTCGATTTGGCCGAAGCGCAGAAACTTGTGGTGGAAGCGAACTTCCAGCCGGTTCTTGACCGCATTGCGAGCGTTGAATTAAAGGCAGAAATTGATGCTTACCTGCAAAGGAGGCTTTCGAATGGCTGATGCACAGGAATTCTTGAAGGATTTTCCCTTACTGAATCATAAAATCAGTGGCCGCAAGGTGGCGTACCTCGATAACGGCGCTACCACCCAGAAACCGGAACAGATGATTCAGGCGATTTGCGGCTACTACGGCGGCTGCAATGCCAACCCCCACCGCGGTGCCTATGCCCTGTCCATTAAGGCCACCGATATTTACGAGGGCGCGCGCAAACGCACGGCGGAATTTATTAAAGCCAAGCGTCCGCAGGAAATCATCTTTACGAAAAACGCCACAGAAGCATTGAACCTCGTTGCATACAGCTATGGACTGCATCATGTGCATGCCGGCGATGAAATCGTGATTTCCATTTCCGAACATCACAGCAATTGCGTACCCTGGCAGATGGTGGCCAAGGCCAAGGGGGCAACCCTCCAATACATTTATCTCGAAGAAGACGGCAATCTCTCGCGGGAAGACATTGAAACGAAGATTACGGGACGCACGAAAATCGTGGCGGTAACCCAGGTTTCCAATGTTCTGGGACTTAAAAATGATGTCAAGGCCATTGTCCAAAAAGCTCATAGCGTCGGAGCTATCTGTGTGGTGGATGGTTCCCAGAGTGTGGCCCATATGGCCGTGGATGTGTCCGATTTGGACTGCGATTTCTTTGCCTTCTCCGGTCATAAGATGCTCTCGCCCATGGGAATTGGCGTACTCTATGGCAGGTATGAGCTGCTCGATGCGATGGAACCCTTCCTGCGCGGCGGCGATATGATTGAATATGTGGAAGAACAGGATGCCACCTGGGCAGAAGTTCCGGCCAAGTTTGAAGCTGGTACGCAGAACGTCGGTGGGGCGGCAGGCCTTGTTGCAGCTATCGACTATCTGGAAAAAATCGGTTTTGAACGCATTGAAGCGATTGAAGCGGATTTATTGAACTACGCTCTGCCGCAGCTTAGGGAACTGCCGTTTATTGAGCTGTACGGCTGTGACAGTACGCAGGACAACAAGACCGGGATTATCGCCTTTAATGTCAAGGATGTGCATCCCCATGATGTGGCCTCCATTCTTGACAATGACGGCGTAGCTGTGCGGGCAGGCCATCACTGCGCTCAGCCCCTGCACCGCTATCTCGGGCAGAATGCCACCTGTCGGGCCAGCTTCTATCTCTACAATACTCGGGAGGACGTTGACCGCTGGTTGGAATCACTAAAGAAAGTAAGAGGTGTACTTGGTTATGGCACTCGATGATGTGTATACAGAGGTTTTAGGCGAACATAGCCGTAATCCAGACCATAAACACAGGCTGAGCGCGGCAACCTGTCAGTTAAAGGGGAGAAATCCCAGTTGTGGAGATGAGATTACCATCGAGCTGCAGGTGGAGGGCAGTATCGTAAAGGATGCGGCCTTTACCGGTATTGGCTGTGCGATTTCTCAGGCCAGTACGGATATCATGGCGGAATTGATTCGTGGGAAATCCGTAGAAGATGCCCGCCGCCTAGCCGGTAAATTTATTGCCATGATAAAAGGGGATTTGACGGATGAGGACGAACTGGAAGAATTAGATGAAGCACTGGCCCTCAAGAATGTATCCCATATGCCTGCGCGGGTAAAATGTGCAGTGTTGGCCTGGCACACACTGGAGGATGCATTGAAGGCAGAAAAATGAGCATATCACATCAATAATTGGGAGTTATCCACAAAAAACTGGGGATATCCACGCTGATTCTGTGGATAACTCCTAGCTTTTGTGGATTTTGTTGTGAATAAGTGATAAAATAGCCTTACCCTATGACGAGGGAGCCTGCAAAATTGTGGATGAATTTTAAGGAGGATACGGAGTATGGCAATGAAAGAGATCAGACCGGATGACTTTAACGAAAGTGTGTTCAGGGTAATTGGTAAAGACTGGCTGCTTCTGACTGGTGAAGTTGATGGCAAGAGCAATGCCATGACTGCGTCCTGGGGCGGAATGGGTATCATGTGGGGAAAGCCGGTAGCCTTTTTCTTCCTCCGTCCCACCCGTTATACGAAAGAGTTTGTGGATAAGGCTGAGGGCATGACGATTTCCGTGTTTGGTGAAGACCGCCGTCAGATGATGAATTACTTTGGAACGGTATCCGGACGGGATGAGGACAAGATTGCCAAAGCTGGACTGACCGTCAAGCATGACAATGGCCGTACCTATTATGAAGAAGCCCGGGTGACCATGCTCTGCCGCAAGCTTTATGCCCAGCAACTTCAGCAGGAGTGTTTCGTGGATAAAGCGGCTGATGAACGCTGGTATCAGGACGATTACCATACCATGTACATTGCGGAAATCGAAAAGATACTGGTACAGGAGTAAGGACATGGCAGGGGAGAATCGACATAAGCTCATACCCTTGCTGCAGAAATGTTCCCTGGCCAAGGGGATGAGCGAAGAGGAAGTAGCGGAACTGTTGGACTCGGCGCAGGTGCGTCTGCGGGAATATCCCAAGGGCGAAATCATTTTCCACGAAGGGGATCAGCCCCATTCCCTCTATATCCTGCTGGCGGGAGAAGTACATATTCTCAAGGATACCTTCTCGGGGCGGCGGATTTTTCTGTCGGAAATTAATGAACCGGGAGATATGTTTGGCGAAGTATACGAAGTCTTGGAGCAGCCGTACGATATGTACGTGGAGGCGGTTACCCCTGTACGACTGCTGGAAATATCCAGTGAACTCTTTAATCTGGATGCCGAAGGTGAACTTTCCCGCAGTGCGCTGAAGATTCAGCGCAATCTCATGCGTATATTTGCTCGTAAGGCTTACTTCATGCATAACAAGATCAAGGTGCTGGCCAGTGGCAGCCTCCGGGAAAAGATTGTCCGTTTCCTGTTCCTGGAATTGCAGGGCAAGCGGGAACTGGAACTGACGGGGAGCCGGGAGTTTATGGCGGCCTATTTGGCGGTAACCCGGCCATCGCTATCCCGGGAACTGTCGGCCATGCAAAGAGAGGGAATTCTGGCCGTTGATGGCAAGAGTATCAAGGTGTTGGATCGGGAACGCTTTGAGGAATATCTGTAAAACCGAATTGTACATATCACTGTGGCGTTATAGCTCCCGGCGACGTTGGTATATCCTCTGTGCTGAAACGGACTGGTTTTTAGCGAGGGATGCACTTTCTTTTGCCGGGCTTTTTGCGTATATTCTGGTGGCATTATCCGCTGCATGACGAATTGCCCGGGTATCGACAAGGCTGGGCAAACGTGTTAAAATGGGGGCTGCTGAGAGGAGAGCCCGATGGATAAGATAACCATAGTCGTACCCTGTTATAATGAACAGGAAGTTGTCGAGAAATTTTATACAGAAGTGTCCCGTGTCCTGCAGAATATCGCAGATTGTACGTTCACCTATCTGTTTGTCAATGATGGCAGCCGGGACAATACGCTTTCTTTATTGCAGGCGCTGTCTGCGAGGGAAAAAAACGTCAATTATCTGAGCTTATCGCGGAATTTTGGCAAGGAAGCGGCCATGATGGCTGGACTGGACTATGCTGATGGGGATGCTGTCATCATTATGGATGCGGATTTGCAGCATCCGCCGGAACTAGTACCGGAGATGATTGACTGGTGGCGTCAGGGTTATGATGATGTCTGTGCCAAACGCACGGATAGAACCGACGAAACCTGGTTTAAGCGGCATATGGCGAATCTCTTTTACCGTTGCCTGCAAACGGTGTCCCGTTTTCGGGTACAGCGGGATGTGGGGGATTTTCGCCTGTTGGACAAGCGTTGCGTGGCAGCGCTGCGGTTAATGCGGGAAAATCAGCGGTTCACTAAGGGCATGTTTACCTGGGTGGGCTATCGCAAGAAGGAGATTCCCTTCCATGTGCGGCCCCGGGCTGCAGGAACGACCACCTGGAGTTATTTGGCTTTGTACAATCTGGCGGTGGAAGGTATGACCTCCTTTACCACCGCACCTTTGCGTATGACCACCATTCTGGGGCTGGGCGTTTCCGGGCTGGCTATGTTCTACATGTGCTGGGTACTCTTTAATGCCCTCTGTTATGGAGATCCTGTGGCCGGTTATCCTACGCTGATGACGGTGATGCTCTTTTTAGGAGGCATACAGCTCTTGTCCCTGGGAATTATCGGTGAGTACTTGGGTCGTGTGTTCCAGGAGAGCAAGGGGCGTCCCATCTATTTGGTGGATGAACATAATGGGAAAAAGATGATTTATGGCGGCCGGGACGAGTGGCTGCCCCATGAACGGGATTGAGTAGGGAGCGTGATGATTTGTCCCAGAGTCAAGATAAGTTAGGCCGGAGTCTGCTGGTTTTACTGAGCATCTTTTTGGTGATGCTGTTATTGAATCATTGGATGCCGCTGCATCGTGACGATTACGATTATTCACTGATTTGGATGACATCGGAGCATATTGCTTCGGTTCAGGATACGGTGTATTCCGCTTATCGTCATTACCTGTTGCATGGTGGGCGGATGTTTACGGTGCTATGCTTGAATTTCTTTTTATGGCTGGGCAAGTTTGCCTTTGATATTGCCAATGCGCTGATGTTCACGGCTTTGGTGGTGCTGATGTATTTCCATGCCTGCCGTTCGGTAACATGGCGGCGTGAACCCTTGATGTTGGCGGTTACGGGGCTTTTTGCCTGGTTGTCCTTTCCTCATTTTGGGGAAGTGGCCGTTTGGAAAAGCGGCTCAACGGTTTATCTGTGGTCGGCAGTACCAGTGGCGTTGTTTTTACTGCCCTATAATATTACCTTGGCTAAAGGACATGCCGCTTTGGGGAAATGGGCGCTTTTGCCCATGTTGCTGTTAGGACTTATTGCCGGCTGGTCCGTGGAAAACCTGGCGGTGACTGTGTTGGGCTTGACAGCAGCCATCAGCTGGCATCTGCATCGCCAGGGAAAACTGCTGGGCTGGATGCCTGCTGGTGCCTGCGGTGCGTTGCTGGGGCTTATCGGTCTGGTGGGTGCGCCGGGTAACTTCGTCCGCTATGATGACCAGGGCGCTGGCAAGGGGATATTGGCCCATATCGGCAACCAGTTTGCCGGCAATGGGGAAATGCTGCTCTATATCCTGCCGTTGGTGTTGCTTCTGCTCTGCGCTTGGCGCGTATTCAAGCTGGATTTGGCCAAGCAAAAAGGGGAACAGCCGGTGCATTGCTCGCTGCAGTTTGGCTGGCGGCAGTGGTTGATGCTAGGTACTATCCTGTTACTGGTGGTTTCCTATTTCAACGGCAGCTTTGTGGCCTGGACGGTGCGGGATATTCTATATGCCGGTGTGATGGTTCCTTTGGGCCTGACCAAACAGAAAACCATCGATCACTTTGATAACCTATTCAAAGGGTTTGATGAGATGGCTATTTACTGGCTGACGTTGTTCTTTGTCTATGCCTTGGTTAAAAAACAGCTGGGGCTGACGACGCCGGCAATCAAGATGTTGACGGAGAAAGTCAAGGCCAGGGAGGTTTGGCGGACATTTCCTGTTGTCCGTTATGCTGGTGCGATGCTGGCCTTGGCGCTGCTTAACAATCTGGTGATGATTGCTGCGCCCACATTCCCTGCCCGGGCTACATTCAGTTCTGTGGCCATGATTATCATAGCGGCGGTGGCGGTGCTGCGGGACCCCTTGATTCGCGGGTATTTCGTTGCCCATGGGCGCACGGTATTGACGGCAGGTGCATTGGGCCTGGGGGCCTTTACCTTGTCGGCGGCTTTGCTGGTTACCTATACCATGCGTCAGGAAAATGATGTGCGGATTGTTCTTGTGCAGAAGGCTGCAGCTCAAGGTGAGTCCATTGCTTATATGGATCCCATTACCATGAAAAACCGTGCTTTGCGGCATGTATTCTTCGTGGACTTTGATAACGGGGTGACGAAGGATGGGCTTTGCAAATATTATGGAATCAAAGATATTAAAGTGAATCCGGAAAAATAAATCATGCAGGCAAAATGGAGGAAAGGCTGCAAGCCTTTCCTCCATTTGCCTATTCAATCGGTATAGCAAAAAGACCATGCTGTGGGGGCATGGTCTTTTTGCTAGAGAATTAGAGAATTTAGGAATCGAATGTATGTGTAATCCTTCATAGGGAAGAATTAGCTGAGGGAATATGCCAATCAGGTGTTTTTGGCGATAACGGCACCCACTACAGCGCCGACAATTGCCGCTGTGTTGCGGTCACCTTCGGAATACTTCTTCGGGTGATAGTGATGGTGCTTGTGGGCGAGCTCCTGCACTTCGTAGTCATGGCCAAAATGCAAGGGGCTGGCTTCTGCTGCGCCTACCGTAAGTCCGCCAATCCCCAGGCTCATAACTCCGGCAAGGGCGATAGCAGTCATTTTAACATTTTTCTTGCTAAACATCTTGTATCTCTCCTTTGCGGTCATATTAAGTGGTTAACTCCTGACTACAGTGATTATTATAGGAGCGTAAGATTAAAATACAAGAAGAAAGGGATTAATTTTCGATTAAAAAATTAACTGTGTCAACTTTAGCAGGTGGCGAGCCTATCTTCTGCTTTGTGGAAGCACCAGCGGAAGTTTTGCCTATGGCAAAACAGGCACAACGGCGTTATAATTATAAGGTATGATTTAAATTTGGAGGACGGAAATGTTAGCTGCGGAAGAATATAAGGATATAGAAGCAAAGATTGAGGGGGGAGCGCGTCTCACGCGGGAAGACGGCCTGCGTTTGTTCCAATGCCACGACCTTGCCTGGCTGGGAGCTATGGCAGATAAAGTGCGGAAACGCAAGTGCGGAGATATCGTCTATTTCAACGTGAATTGTCATGTCAATTTGACCAATATCTGTACATCCCATTGTAAGTTCTGTGCCTTTGGCCGGGACGGCGGAGATAAGGGTGCTTACGAAATGACCAAGGAGCAGGCTCTGGCCTTGGTGGCAGATGCCATGCAGGATCCGAATCTGGCCGGACTCCATGTGGTCAGCGGATTGCATCCGACTTGGACCTTTGAACATTATCTGGGCATCGTCAAGGCTATTCATGAACGTTATCCCCAGCTTTATATGAAGGGGTTTACGGGGGTTGAAATCACCCATTTTGCCCAGATTTCCGGCCTTACGGTGGAAGAAGTGCTTGTACGCCTGCGGGATGAGGGTGGCCTGCAGGCCATTGCCGGCGGTGGTGCAGAGATTCTGACTGACCGGGTGCGGAATAAGCTCTGCCCCAACAAGGCCACGGCAGATGAATGGCTGGAGGTGGCCCGGACGGCTCATCGGCTGGGCATCAAGTCCAATGCCAGCATGCTCTATGGTCATATTGAAACACTGGAGGAGCGGGTGGATCATCTGCTGCGGCTGCGGGATTTGCAGGATGAAACAGGGGGCTTCCAGACCTTTATCTGCTTCCCTTTCCTGCCCAAGAATACGGAATTGGGGCGGAGCATCAAGCAGACCAGCGTCTGGGATGACTTGCGGACCATGGCCATTTCCCGTCTGATGCTGGATAATTTCCAAAATATCAAGGCTTACTGGGTGATGCTGACGGTACCGGTGGCTCAGGTGGCTTTGGGCTTTGGGGCCAACGATATCGATGGTACGGTGCATAAGGAAACCATTCTCCACGATGCGGGGGCAACCAGTCCTCGGGCTTTGTCGGAGGATAAGATCATCCGCATCATTCGGGAAGCCGGCCGGATTCCGGCGGCCTGTGACTGCAACTTCAATATTTTGCGAACTTTTGACTGAGGAGGAGCCATGGACGATATTAAATTAGCGCGGATTAAGGCAGCGGCTGGAGACAGACTGACTCTGGCAGATGCCTTGGCGTTATACAAAGACAATGACCTGCTCTTTTTGGCCAAGTGCGCCCGCCGCATGAAGGAAGTGAAAAGCGGCAAGAAGGTATTCTATACGGTGAACCGGCATATCAATCTGACCAACATCTGCAGTGCCAATTGTCCGCTGTGCGCCTTCCAGGTAAAGGAGGGGGATAAGCGGGGCTTTGTGCTGGAAACCGATGATGTGGCCAAGATTTTGGCTAGTGCCAAAAACCTCAAGAATCTGGCAGAAATCCATATTGTCAGTGCGCTGCACCCGGATAAGGACTTTGCCTATTACAAGGATGTGGTCAAACAGGTGCGGTCTGCACTGCCAGAGGTGGACGTCAAAGCCTTTACTCCAGTGGAAATTGTCAACTTTGCCAAAATCAGTGGCAAGAGTATCAAGGCCGTGTTGACTGAGCTTAAGGAGGCGGGTTTGGACAGTCTCCCTGGTGGCGGCGCCGAAATCCTCTGCGATCGGGTCAGGGAGATTATCTGCCCGAAAAAAGCCACGACCGCAGAATGGCTGAAAGTTATGCGCACAGCCCATGAATTGGGAATCCGCACTAATGCCTCCATCATGTACGGCCATGTGGAAACCATTGAGGAACGCTTGCAGCACTTGTTTACCCTGCGGGATTTACAGGATGAAACCAAAGGCTTCCAGGCCTTTATGCTGTTTCCCTTCCATCCGGCCAATACGGAATTAGGGGCGGAGCGCGGCCTCAAGCGGGTGGGATCTTGGGAAGATATGAAGATGCTGGCCCTGTCCCGCCTGATTCTCGATAATTTTGACCATATTAAGGCCTTCTGGATCATGCTGACCATGCCCATTGCACAACTGGCGCTGGGCTTTGGTGCAGACGATTTGGATGGCACCATCGGCGAGGAGAAAATCATCCATGCGGCGGGGGCCAGGACCAATACGGGCATTACCCGGGCAGATTTGGAGAAGTTCATCCGGGAAACAGGCTACGAGCCGGTACAGCGGGATACTTTTTACCGGGAGGTGCAGGATTGATGCGGCTTAGTGAAGAAAAAGGGATTGCCCTGCTGGACCATGGCGACCCTATCGAACTGGGCATACAGGCCGATGCGGTCCGTCGCAAGCTCTTTGATGATACCGTGACCTTTATTGTGGACCGGAACATCAACTATACCAATGTCTGCAAGAATGAATGCAGATTTTGCGCCTTTTTCCGGCGCAAGGAATCCAAGGATGCTTATTTGCTCAGCAACGCGGAAATTCTGGCCAAGGTGGCGGAAACAGTGGCTGCTGGCGGTACCCAGGTGATGATTCAAGGGGGATTGTATCCGGATTTAGGTCTGGATTACTATGAGACCATGCTGCGTAGCATCAAGGAGAAATTTCCGCAGATTACCATTCATTCTTTTACGGCTACGGAAATCCAGTATTTTGCCCAGCAGGCGGGGCTGTCCATTCTGGATACCCTGAAACGCCTGCAGGAGGCGGGACTGGATAGTTTGCCCGGTGGTGGTGCCGAAATTCTGGTGGATGAGGTGCGGCACCGGGTCAGCCCCAAGAAAATCATGACGGAGGACTGGCTTCATGTCATGGAATGTGCCCATAGCATTGGTATGGAAAGCACGGCTACCATGGTTATCGGTTTCGGGGAGACCATGGCCCAGCGCATTGAGCACATGGAAAAGATTCGCCGCCTGCAGGATAAGACTGGCGGCTTTCGGGCCTTTATCACCTGGACTTTCCAGCCGGGGAATACTGAGCTGGGCGGGGAAAAGACCAGCGGTTGGGATTATATGAAGACCTTGGCCGTAACCCGGCTCTATATGGATAATGTCAAACACATCCAGGGGTCCTGGGTTACCCAGGGGGAGCGCATTGGCCAATTGACCCTGGGCTTTGGTGCTGATGATTTAGGCAGCATCATGCTGGAGGAAAATGTGGTTCGGGCGGCAGGCACTCAATATGAAATGTCCATCAACAAGATGGCGGATATGATTCGAGGTGCAGGCAAGCAGCCGGCACAAAGAGATACCGAATATAACGTGATTAAGCGATTTTAAGCCCTTCCTTCAGGGAAGGCATAGAGGAGTACGATTATGTCAGATAACAAGATTCCGGCTGCCAGCTATGCCGTAGTTGGCGGATCGGGAACACTATCCAGTAATTTCCCGGCCAATGTGACGGCGGAAGATGTGGAAATCCTTGCGGATAATCTGCGCTTTGAAACCCCCTACGGCGAAAGCCCAGCTATGCGGCTGTTCCGGGTGGGAGAAAAGCGGGTGCTGACGGTCAAGATGCACGGTTGGCGCAGTGGCGTTACCCGGGCCGATGCATCCCGGCAGGTGTTCTGGATTTTCCGGGAAGCCGGTGTCAAGCGGATTATCTCCGAGGGGGGAGTCGGTACGGTCAATAAGTTGTTGGATTTGCGGGACTTTATCATCCCGGACGATTATCTGGATTTATCCGTGCGCAAGGATGTGATGCTGGATGGCCGGTATCTGCTGGTGATGCGGGATGCTCTGTGTCCAGAAATGCGGCAGGCCTTGATTGCCGCAACGAAAAAGCGCTTTACCGGGCGGGTGTTTACCAGGGGGACCTATGCGGTTACCGACGGGCGCCATTTTGAAAGTCCGGCAGAAGTAGCCATGATGAATGGTCATGCGGATATCGTAGGCCAGAGTATTTGTCCGGAGGTTTATCTGGCCCGGGAAATCGGCGCCTGCTATGCGGGGCTCTACTTTACCGTAAATTATGGTGAAGGCATCAAGGAAAAGTGGTCCCATCAGGATATGGCGGATATCTTCTATGACGATGCCCCTATGATTGGAGAAATCATCCTGGAGACCATCCGCAATGTGGATGCAGAGGACAAGCATTGTGAATGCTTGTCCCTGCGCAAGGAAACCTTGCTGAAGGATGTCTATAACGAGGTTTCGGCAAAGGGCTGAGCGGAAGCTGTGAGGTGAGGGCGTTGACAGGCGAAGAAATGCAGGCGTTTTACAGGAAGCAGGGCATGGATCAGGAACTACTGGCCAGGGCAGAGACTTTTCGGCTGGAATATCCCTGGCAGGGCCCGCGCCCTATTCAGGGTCCCCGCTATCCTTATTTCGGCAGGGAGATTCTAAACGCGGGGCTGGCGGCATTGCTAGCCGGGGCGAATCTTTTGCTGGTGGGACCGAAAGCCACCGGCAAGAATATCCTAGCGGAAAGTCTGGCCCAGCTGCTGGGCAGACCAGCCTGGAATGTTTCCTTCCACATTGATGTGGATGCTTCGTATCTCATTGGCATGGATACTTTTCGCCAGGGAGAAGTGTGTTTTCGTCCAGGCCCCGTTCATGCCTGTGTGACGGCGGGGGGCGTATGCATCCTGGATGAAATCAATATGGCCCGTAACGAAGCCTTGGCTGTGCTGCATTCTCTGTTGGACCATCGACGGCTGTTGGAGGTACCGGGATATGACCGGCTGACTCTGCATCCTGCTGCCCGGTTTATTGCCACCATGAATTATGGTTACGGCGGCACCCGGGAACTTAATGAAGCACTGTTGTCCCGGTTTGTGGTCCTGCATATGCCAGTGCCCGGAGAAGCGGAGCTCATCTCTCTGTTTCAAGTTGAATTTCCTGGGCTGCGGGAAGAAGCAGCCCGTACCCTGGCCGCCTTGTTTCTCGATTTGCGGCAAAAATATGAGGCGAAGGAAATTTCCGGGCGGGCCTTGGATTTGCGGGGCTTACTGGAGGCCCTGCGGCTAATTCGTTTGGGGATTTCTGCCGGACAGGCCCTTTCCATGGGGCTGTCGGGAAAATGCTTCGATTCCCAGGAACGGGCACTGGTGGAAGACCTCGTGGCTTTGCGTCTGCCGGCAGACTGGGGCAGGGAACAGTTCTTTGCGGAGGATAGCGATGAACGATGAAAACCTCCATGCACAACGGCAAAAACGCGCCTTGAATATCGTATGGACAGCGGCGGGAGCCTATGACTTCCGGCCGGAGTTTTTGTCCTTCTATGCTGACGGTGAACCGGATCTGTACCGCAATTCCATTGTGGGGTTGGTTCACCGTCATTATGATGTGGAAAAACTCCGGAGCTATATTCACGACACCTTAGATTGCTCCCTGCTGGGGGAACTCTTTACGGAATTGTTTTGGCTGGGGCTGGAGTCTGCTGCGTATGAACGGGAATTGCCCTTGCGTCCTGTATTGGCAGATTTGCGCCGTCAGCATGCGGTACGTTTTCTGGCGGAAGATGTGGATTTATCCCTGCAACAGTTGATGATGCGGCAGGAGCTGGCCCACAGTCTCAAATGCGCCCGCTGCCGGGAAATCTTGGGACAGAAGCCGGGGCTGCTGAATCCCTGGGATAGAAAAATCTATCAGGCTTTGAAGTTTACCGGGCAGATGAATACAGAGGATATGCAGGCTGCCATGGAGGCGATTATCAAGAGATTTTTCCGCGTTCATTTTTACAGTGCGCCTCGTAAGGCTTGGCATTTTTCCCTTTCACCGAAACTTAAAATATTGCTGCAAAAGCTTTTTCCCCTGCATAGCCGTTATGGAGAGGAAGGGGCAGCGCAGTTACAGTTGTTTGGTGGTATGCAGGCAACCGGCAGGCGAAAGTTTTTTTGGTCCATAGGGAAACAGGGGCGGCATACTGCTGAGGAGCTGACCCGGCTTTATGGTGCAGCGCTGTTTAGCCCGGAACGGCAGGTGGATATAGAAGCGCGGTTTTGCCGGGGGATACATAGTGCATCCCAGCTCTGGTTTACGAAGAATGTGGAGAACATCCAGCCGGAGAACCTGGAATTTTTCCATCAGCAGCAGGTGCGGTTTCGTACGGAACTGCAGAAACTGGCGCAACGGCTGCAGAATGCGCTGCAGCTGCGCAGCCAGCCTTTGCACCTGCCAGCCCGCAGTGGACGGCTGGATATTTCACAGGTTTGGCGCGGTTTGAAGCTACAGGACAGCCGGGTATTTACAGCTCTGGAAAAGGACAGTTTAGGCGATTTTTCCGTGGTGCTCCTGCTGGATGCTTCTGATTCCCGTCAAGGACGGCAGGCGGTGATTGCTGTTCAGGCGTACCTGCTGGCAATGGCCTTGGGACAGGCCGGCATCCGGCTGGCGGCGGTGTCGTTTTTCAGTCAGGGCGGCTGTACGGTGTTGCGCATGCTGAAGGCTTTTTCAGATAACGCAGCCCTGGGGATCCTTTCCTATAAGGCCCAGGGCTGGAATCGGGATGGGCTGGCTTTTCGGGCTGTGGCAGAACTCGGGGGCAGGATGCCCCATGGCAGAACTTTGCTTTTTGTACTGACAGACGCCGACCCCAGCGACGAGCAGGGGATTCCTGCCCAGGGGCTGGGGTCGGATCGTTTATATGGGGGAAGCGCTGCTCTGGAGGATGCATCCTTAGGCGTGAAGTTCCTTCGGGAGCAGGGCTTTCAGGTATTGGCGCTGGTGAACAGCGTATTGACTGGACCCATCGTAACAGAGGCGGCCCAGAAAATCTATGGGGACGATTATATTTGCCTGCATGACCTGTCCAGCATGGCAGAAAAGGTGGGAAATCTGCTGGAACAGGAACTCCTGGCTTACAGATAACGCAAATAAACGTATACGGTGGAAAGCAGGATGGTCAGCAGCATGATGGGGAAGCCCACCTTGAAGTAATTGATAAAGGTTATTTTTACTCCCCGGTCAGCAGCCAGACCTGCCACAATCAGATTGGCAGAGGCACCCACCAGAGTACCGTTACCCCCTAGGCAGGCACCCAGGGCCAGGCTCCACCAGATGGGATCCAGATTGGCTACGCCCATGGCCCCCATATTTTGAATCAAAGGAATCATGGTGGCTACGAAGGGGATGTTGTCCAGGACCGAAGAGACAATGGCGCTGAGCCAAAGTACCAAGAGTGAAGTGGCTGTCACATCGCCGCCGGTAATCTCTACGGCTTTTTTCGCCAGTTCGCCGATGATGCCCGTTTCAATCAGGCCGCCTACGGCAATGAACAAGCCGATGAAGAAGAAGATGGTGGCCCATTCCACGGATTTCAGCGAGGACTCCACCAAATGATGGCTGCCGCCGGCTAACAGCAGCAACAGGAACGCCCCGGTCAGAGCCATCAGGGAAGATTCGATATGGGTGAAGGAATGGGTAAAGAATCCCAGAATGGTAAGCCCCAGGACGAACAGGGAGCGTGCCAGCAGCCGCCTGTCCTTGAGGGCTTCTTTTTCATCCATAGCCATAATCTCCTGCTGCAGTTCCGGTTTGGTTTTGAGACTGTTCCGATAGAAGAACTCCATAATCAGGATGACCACAATCATATTGATGATGGCAATGGGGGCCAGATTTTCGATAAAGGCCATAAAGGTCAGTTCCTTGACGGCACTGCCAATCATGATGTTCGGCGGGTCACCGATAAGGGTGGCGGTACCGCCGATATTGGAAGCCAGAATCTGCGTAATCAGGAAGGGCATGGGCTTCAGGTGCAGTTTGTGGGTAATGCTGAAGGTAACGGGTACCATCAGCAGCACCGTGGTCACGTTGTCCAGCAAAGCCGAGAATACAGCGGTAATCAGAGCCAGATAGGTCAAAAGCTTCTTGGGTTCGGCTTTGGCCTTTTTGGCGGCCCAGATGGCTACATAGTCAAAGAGTCCGGTATGGCTGGTAATCCCCACGAGAATCATCATGCCGGTGAGCAAACCCAAGGTGTTGAAGTCCACATGATGCAGCGCAGTGTCAATGGAAAGAACTCCGGCCAGCATCATGATGACTGCACCCAGCATGGCAGCTACCGTGCGGTGGATTTTTTCCGATACGATGATGGCATACATCAAAACGAATACAGTGGCGGCAAAAACGCCCATAAAATCGCCTCCTTAAAGCGTCAAAAGAAAAATGCAAAATAAACCTTCTCTTCTCTAATTCGCCCCTTAATACCCTTTTTCCTGCTTTTTCAATAAGGTGTTGACAACTTTACACTTAGGTGCTAAGATAACACATGTATCAAGAAAAACAATAATCCATATTGAATATACGGTCAATGAGAGGAAAGAGTACATTTTCGAGCAGACTCCTAGCGAATCGGGTATGGTGTAAGCCGATAGTCCAGCGGGAATAGAAAATCATCCTTGAGATATGGCGCTGAACGGTTTTGACTCGTCAAAACCAGTAAGTGGTCACGGGGGCTTCCCGTTACAGAGGCCGCGTATGTTGGTACGTAGTAGAGTGCCCTGCGGAATTCTTAGCAGGGAATTTGGGTGGTAACACGGATAATGAGTCCGTCCCTTTGAGGGGCGGGCTTTTTTTATTTATCTGAACTTATTTTAGGGAGGAATCATTATGGAAGCTCTGGATTTACAACGACTCAAGCGCAAACGGGATTGGCGCATCATCCTGCCGGTATTTCTGGTATCCATTATTGCCTGCATTGACCGGGTGAACGTGGCCTATGCCAAGCTCACCATGACGGAGGATATGCCCTGGCTGACACCAGAAATCTTTGGCATGGGGGCGGGGATTTTCTTCATCGGTTATCTGCTCTTTGAAGTGCCGGGCTCGCTGGTGGCGGCCAGATTCTCGGCAACAAAATGGATTGCCCGCATCATGTTCACCTGGGGATTGGTGTGCGTGTATATGGCCTTCGTGAAAACACCATCGGAATTTTACCTGTGCCGGTTCCTGCTGGGGGCGTCAGAAGCCAGCTTGTATCCGGTCATCTATTCCGTGCTGTTTCCCCGTTGGTTTGCGGCCGGGGAAAGGGCAAGAGCGACTTCCTTGATGTTGACTTCGCTGCTTATTTCCACCATTGTCGGTGCTCCGTTGGCTGGTGTACTGCTGGAAACCTCCTTATTTGGTCTTCATGGCTGGCAGGAACTCTTTATTCTGGAGGCCTTGCCAGCGCTGGCCTTTGCCGTGTATTTTTTCTTTGCGGTGAAAGACCGTCCCGACCAGGCCCATTGGCTGACGGAAGAGGAGAAGGAATATCTCAATAAGGTTTACGCAGAAGAACAGGCAGCCATGCACCGGGTGAAGAAATACACCGTTTGGCAGGCATTCTGTGAACCAAAAGTCTTGAAGCTTTGCTTAATTTATTTCCTCTGGGTTGTGGGCTTCTGGGGCTTCAACTTCTGGATGCCCACTGTGCTTAAAGGGCTGTCCGGCTGGTCCACCAGCCTTCTGGGCGGTGCCATTGCCATCCCCATGCTGGCGGCGCTCGTGGTACAGGTATTGATTGGCTACACATCCACCCGTACCGGGGATAAGGTATGGCATGTGGCTGGAGCACTGCTGGTTGGTGCCATTGGCCTTGGCTGTTCCCCGCTGGTGGATAGCATGGGGATGGCTTTGTTCCTGGTGTGCTTATCGGCAATCGGCATCTATGCGGCTATGGGGGTATGGTGGACCATACCCACCACCTTCCTGACGGGACCTGCAGCAGCCGCTTCGGTGGCTCTCATCAACTCCTGTGGCAATATCGGCGGCTGGGTAGGCCCCAATATGATGGCCTGGGTGCAGACCAATACGGGATCCTTCGATTTAGGCTACTATATTATGGCAGCTTTCATGCTGGGAGCAGCATTATTGGTATTGACGGTGAAATACCGTTGGAATGGTGCTGTGCGTGAAGATATGGCGCAGTTGAAGGCAGAGGAAGAAGCCGCCTTCGTAACGGAATAATCCGACAAAGTTATATAGAGAAGAAAATAGGCGTTTCGATTCTTTGGAAATCGAAACGCCTATTTTTTATGGTCGTTATCGGCAACAATGGAAATAAGGGGCTGTTCATATTGGTAAGTTGAAGTCGTTGGCTTCAATGAATCTTGTGCCATTTTTGCATCCAGGGCCATATGGGCAATATACCATTCCTGCACAGCGGCTGGCAATTGATTGAAACTCTTGAGTAAACGCAAAGCCTGATTGGTCAGCTGGATACGCGGGGATTGTTTCGATGCGTGACCAGTTAATTCGTCTAATGTTATGCCATAGAGATCGGCTAACCGCATCAGCAGGTCGATGTCAGGCGCCCGGCGCCCTGTTTCATAATTGGCATAGGTAGAACGGCTGACACCCAGGGTATCGGCCACATCCTGCTGCTTCATTTCATGTAATTCCCGGAACCCTTGCAGTTTGTTTTCGATATGAATCACTCCTCACCTATAGAGAATACCTTCATTATAGGGGAGTTTTTTCGTCTGTGGTAGAAAATGCGCCAAAACGAAACTAACGGTATTGACTTACAACAAATTGACACATATAATAAGAGTTGCAAAACGACACATATATCGTGAATTGGATATATAATGCAACATAAATAGGAACAAATGCATTACAAATTAGAATTGTAGGCGCGATAGGTTAGACTTTGCAAAGTTATGGTAAGGAGAGGAATAGGATACGATGTTTCAAGTACAACAGAATGAGGAAATGCTAAATAAAACGTTTCGCTTGCCATCCAGTCTGTTGGAGGAACTTACTAAGGTGGCGGAACATGAGCATGTATCGGTAAACAACCTGGTAAAACAGTGTTGTGAGTATGCGCTTAGTAACATGAGAAAAGAAAAAAACTGAGAAAGGATTTTTAGGACAGTAATGGAACGGATGCAAGCAGGCGCCCTGGGGCAACAGTTTAGGCGTTATATGACGCCGCTTATTTTTATAGGAGCAGATTATCTGACAATTGGGTTGACAAGTTATCTGGCGATAACGCTCTATGACTTGTCTGTTTCGAATGCCTATGTATACGTGTGGCTGCCGCTGACCTTTGTCCTGTTTCTGGCCCAATCCAAGGCATACAGTACCATGCAGCCGTTTATCTATACTGTCAAGAATATCTTTTACGCGATAAGTTTTGGCGTTTTGGCCTGTATTGTGGCGATTTACTTTTTCACCACCTGGCAGGCAGCGCGGTCGTTTTTTGTTGTTTTTTGGCTCTTGATGCTGTTGCTGCTGCTTACGGAACGATTCCTAATCAATTTTTATTGTAAAAAACGTCATCATCTATATGAAGATGTGATTTTCGTAGGTGCAGGTAAGACAGCAGAACGGGCCTTACACTACTTTCAAGATGACTTGGGGTATCGGTACCATGTTATTGGCTTTTTGGATGATGATCCGATTTCCGACAAAATCCCCAATAAATACAAGCTGCTGGGAAAAATCAACGAAGCAGAGAAAATTGTGGAAAACAGCCATGTACAGAACGTTATCATTACGACACCAGGGATGGAGCGTGACAAATTACAGCAGCTCATAACCACCGTTCAGCCCCATGTACGCAATCTGTCTTATGTACCGGATTTGATTGGCACACCCATGATGGGCGTAGAAGCACAGGTGCTTTTCACCGAGGAAATCCTGATGCTTCATCTGCGTAATAATCTGGCTATGCGACGTAATAAAATTTACAAACGAACTTTTGATTTAGTTTGTACGATTTGTGGCGGCATGTTGATACTGCCGATTATTGCAATAGTGGCATTGCTGGTAGCAATTGACAACAAAGGCAATGTAATCTTTGCCCATCGCCGTATTGGTAAAGATGGCAAGGAATTTCCCTGTTACAAATTCCAAAGCATGGTGCCGAACG
>NZ_JAILPX010000156.1 GCF_024699275.1 Selenomonas sp. | reverse complement strand
CCTGCCCGGCGCAGGTAACTGGACAGTCCTATTTTCCGAAGGGGTCGTTTTAGCGGGAAACAGAAAATTACTCCCCCGCTCGCCCATTACCACGCATGAACGGAATACTATCAGCAGGAACTTCCCGAAAAACTGCAATTTACAAAAATACGTTAATCATTTTACAAAGGCCCCCATAAGTTAGAACAAGAAGTCTAACTTATGGGGGCCTCTATGTTTTGTATCAGCAAATCTTAATCAATGAAACAGAATATTCCTGCCTCATTATAATCAAATCGCAAAAAAGCGCCGCAAATCTTCACTTTTTCCCAATACTAGTACCGTATCTTCCGCCTGCATGACCATCTGGGGAGTAATCTCCACATTGAGCACCCCTTTTTTCTTTACCCCCAGGATGTTAACATGATAATTCTGCCGTACCTGCAAGTCTACAATGGTCTTGCCTACCCATTGGGGCGGCATGGGTAATTCATAGACCCCATAGCGATCACTGAGCTCGAAATAGTCCAGCAGATGGTCATAACCAAAACGGATAGCCGTCCAACGGGCCAGCTGTTTTTCCGGGTAAACCACCTCGTCGGCACCATTGCGCAGCAGGAATTTTTCATGGACACCGCGGGAAGCTCGGGCCACCACATATTTCGCCCCTAATTCCTTCAGCTGCCATGTGGTTTCCAAAGAGCTTTGGAAATCATCCCCAATAGCCACGATACAGAGGTCAAAGTTGCGCACCCCCAGGCTTTCCAGGAACCGCACATCTGTACTATCCGCCGTCAGGGCATTGGTAACGTAAGGCAGCACCATATTGACCAATTCTTCATCCTTATCCACCGCCAGAATCTCATGATTCAACTCATGAAGATTTTTGGCCACATGACGTCCATAACGGCCTAAACCAATCAACAATACCGATTTTTTCATCCTCACACCTCAACCAACCGTAATCTTCTCAGCAGGCAGCCGTCCTGTCGAGCTGTTCTTGCGCGCATGCAATGCGTAAATCATCGTCAGGGCGCCCACGCGTCCAAAATACATCAAACCAATCAGCATCCACTGAGACAGGGGACTTAATTTTTCCGTAAGACCAATGGAAAGTCCCACCGTTCCTAAAGCCGATGAAGTTTCCACCATGCAGTCCACCACCGGCACCTTATCCACCACACTGATCAAGAAGGTACTGCCACTAAAGAGCAGCAAATACAACAGAAAGATGGCCAGTGCCTGCCGCACGACTTCCAAGGGAATCCGCCGGGAAAAGCATTCCACGTCATTTTTCATCCGTAGCGCTGAAATCGTAGCCGCCATCAGCGTAAACACCGTAGTCACTTTGACACCGCCGGCGGTGGAACCGGGGGCTCCTCCCGTCAGCATCAGGGCCACCAGCACGATGCGCCCCGCTTCGCTCAAGGATTCGATGTCAATGGTATTAAATCCGGCAGTGCGGGGCGTAACCGCCTGAAAACAGGCCGTCCAAAAACGTTGCGCCAGAGGCTGACCGGATAAATCCAGACTGAACAACATCAGCGCCGGAAACAAAATCAATCCCACCGTCATGAACAGGATGATCTTGGTCTGCAATCGATAATACCGGAAATTCAGCCCATTCAACTGAACATCTGCCCAGGTCATAAAGCCTAAGCCGCCGGCAATAATCAACGCCATGATGGTCAAATTGACCAAGGGATGGGCAGCATACCCCATCAGGGAGCCGCCCCCGGTACTTCCCATCAGGTCAAAGCCGGCATTGCAAAAGGCGGAAATGGAATGGAACACCGCCATCCATAGCCCCTGCGCCAGGCCGTACTCCGGTACAAATACCGGCAGCAGCAAACAGGCGCCCAATAGTTCCACGCCCCCTGTAAAGCACAGGATAAAGCGAATCAAGCGCACGATCCCCCCCAACTGGGGAACCGCCAACGCCTCCTGAATCGTACTGCGCTGCTGCAAATCAATCCGCTGTCCGGCCGCCATGGTGATGGCCACGGCCATGGTAACACCCCCAAGGCCCCCGATCTGAATCATCAACAGGATAATCAGCTGACCAAAAAAGGACCAATACAAACCGGTGTTTTCCACCGTCAGCCCCGTAACACAGGAAGCAGATGTGGCCGTAAACAGTGCCGGCAGGAAATCCGTGCTCCTGCCGCTGATGGTCGCCCAAGGGGTCATCAACAATAGGGTTCCCGTCAGAATCAGCAGCACAAAGCTCAAGCTGATAATCTGAAAGGAAGACAGCCGCCACTGTCTCTTACCAATTCTCATAAATTCTCCTCACATACAAATCAACAACGCCGACAGCATCCATTCCTATGCCATCGGCGTCTATATTCATAGATTGGTTTTGATTTTATCACGCTTAATTATATCTGTCAAAAAACAGGCAGGATTACCGCGTAAATCGTCTAATACGATAAAAAGGATGGATTGTAAAGGAGAGGCGAATACGCATGAATTATTCTGTCGAATACCAGAAAAGTGCCCTGCCCATGGCCGATTTCCAACGGCGCTATCAGAACAAAGAAAAATTCCTGGCCTATTGCCAGGAATGTCCCCGCTATGACCATACCTGGTCCTGTCCACCCCTGAACTTTGATGCCGATGCCTATCTGCACCAATTCGCCTGGGTCAATGTAATCTGTGCGAAAATCAACCTGTCACCCCAAATCATCCATGCCGCCGATACCCCCGAAAAGATGAAAAGCATGGGCTGGGAAATCCTGCTATCCGTCAAGCTGGACCTGGAAGAAAAACTGCGCCGCCTGGAAAAGGAAATCCCCGCCAGCATTTCCCTTTCCTCCGGCGGCTGCAATCTCTGCGAAAAATGCAACCGGAGCAGCGGCCTTCCCTGCCGCCATTCCGACAAGATGCGCTATTCCCTGGATGCCTTTGGCTTTGACCTCAGCGCCATCACCCGGGACTTGTTTGCCATCGACATTCTCTGGTGCAAAGACCACCTGCCGGCTTATTTCACCCTGATTCATGGCTTGCTGACCAAGGAACAGCTCGCTCCGGAAGTATTCGAAGAACCAGCCCGTACCGTCTAATAGTCCTCAAATGGCCACCACGCGGTTCCTGCCAGTCTCCTTCGCCTGATAGAGTGCCTGATCTGCCCGCTTCACCCAAGACCGAAAATCATCCTCTTCGGTAAGCTGTGTGACACCAAAACTCATGGTGATGTACCGCACGATCACATAACAGTTCTTTTCCACCTGGACCCGGAGCCTTTCCGCGAAGGCTTTGCCCTCCTCCAAATTGGTATCCGGCAGGGCATAGAGAAATTCCTCTCCCCCCCAGCGTCCAAAAACATGCTGTGGCTGCAGATTATCCTTAATCAGTTGAACAGTCGCCTTCAAAACCATATCACCCACATCATGACCAAAATTATCATTGATCTGCTTGAAATGGTCGATGTCCATAAAAATCAAGGACATCGGCTTTTTTTCACCTGTCCGCAATTTCAGCATTTCATTGATCTTATTTTCCAATTCCCAGCGGTTATAGATGCGGGTCAGTCGGTCAGTGGCAGCAATCCTGCCCAATTCCCGATTGCGCTGATCCAGCTCTGCCGACGTGGTTTCCAGAAAATGGAGAATCCTGTCCACAAAAGGAATGTATTCACCCTTTGCCTCCCGATTCACTTCATCCTCATCCGAAAAGTCGACATGAACATGAATCTGATCCTCAGCCACGGGACCTTCACTGAGTCCCACCGCAACCAGCGCACTGGTCAAAGCGCCACCACATCCTACGGGAGAATAAAAAAGCTCTGCATAGCCGATGGCAACGGACAGATTTGGTGAATTCACCCGGAAACTGTCCGTCTCACGGGCAGACTGATCCTTCAGAAAGCGGATTCGATTGCCGCACTCAAATAAGAACACAGCCTCCGGCTGGAAGCGCTCCATTCCCTGAACAGAACGCTCAATAATCTGAAAGAGATTATGGGAATTCCCATAGGAAAGTCGAAAGTTTTCCCCTTGGGCCACATCAGCGGTAAAACCTATGGAACCGTCCTCTTCGCAGGCAGAAGGCACCCTGGCCACAGGACAATCTCCGCGCTGAAAGATGAGGGGAAACTCACATACGTTTTGGACAAAGTATTGATTCGGCTTGACCTTCAAATATTTGGAATAGACTTCCACCGCTGGCTTATCGTCGATTTTCGAAATTACCGTATCGCTTTTGGTTTCCGTCACCCGCATATTCAGCCCAATTTCCTTAAAGCCCAGACAGTTATCCATATACAGGCGAAGGTTATCCCCAGCAAAGATAATGGCCGTTATACCATCAGCGCGCACCGTCCTGCCGTAAACCTGTGGGGTATTCTTTGCCCTTATGCTGCGTCCAGCCTTAGCCCCGAAGATAGGCAGCCGGTAATGACTGAATTCTTGGATGAAGGACTGCAAAGCAACACTGCCACAGGAATAACAAATCAGCATGCAGCGTGCATTGGGAATATCCTGCAGCTGCTCCTGAACGATGCGCCCCGCCACAAAACCAGAATCCCGGCTCAGGTCAAAATCAAAAGCCGACAAACGGGTATCCTTGAAGAATGTAACATTAAGTTCCAGGGGATTATCCTTGATATCGTATTCTACATCGGCAATATTAGCCGATGTGATTCCCACCAGACAGGCTTTGCTGCATTTTTCCTGTATATACTCCACAATCTGCTGGTCATCGATGCCCAGCTTGGGATTGTACAACTGAAAAAGGACCCCTGAGGCATTTTTATAGGTATCGCTGGTTATCAGCTCAGTAGTAATTCTTTCCAACTCGCTAAAGACATGAAAGGTGTATTTTTTCTGCATCATATATATGTCCCCCATTGCGCCCACACGGTTCTAGCGAAAACGATTCCTGCCCTCTCTCGAAAAAAGAGAAAAACTCTATTGTTTGTCATCTTATCATATTTCATATTCTAGCAATTAGACATCTTTGTCCAAAATCCTGCATTTTCTTTTCCTGCTATTTTGCGCTGGAAAAACCATTGCGCCAAAAAGACCTAACCTTCAACGTCCTGCGGTTAGGTCTTTTGATGACCAGCGGGCATCAGCCCTGCAACCGGTCCATAATATACCCTTTGGTGAACTCTTTGCCCAGTCTTTCGTCAGTGATTCCTCGGCCATAGAGGTCCACGTAAGCCCAGCCGTTTTTCCTCTTTTGGAGCATTATGCCCCCCAGCCCCAAAAGATTCTTGAATTCCCGGAAATCATGGGCGGAATCTACGCAATCCCGAATGTTTTTCCGCATGCGGTCCAGAACTGTCCCCCGCTCAGTTTCCCACATCCGCAGCTCCGATGTCCTGCGGTGCTTGCGATTGTTGCGGACCAAGCTCTCCCCTTCAGACTCCCTATCTTTCCGCAGCTTGCGCCGATCCCGGGCTTTCCTGACCGTTGCTTCACATTCATCCAGATGGTCCAGTATGGCCTCCCGGCTTTGATAGGCCCCATTATCGGTTCCATCCACCAGCTTGATCTGCGCCCGGGTAACGGCAACATAATAGAGATTGAGTTCCTGAATAAAGTCCTTGAACCGTTCATCCTGCTGCTCTAAATGACTCATCCCCGGCCGGAATCTTACCGGATTAAACCGGCAGCTCATATAGCGAAAGCCCAAATCGGGAAAATCATCCATCAATTTTACCGTATGCCATTCCAATCCCTTGCTGGTATGGGCATTGGTCAACACGATTGGGGCTTCCGGCTCGTTCATTCTCCGGGCAATATCTAAGAGGTCATACAGGTCATCCTCGTAATTTTCCGCAATCTTCATGGCGGACAGGATTTCCATGTCGGCGGTGCTCTCGGCATAGTCCTTGAGCTCCTCCTTGCCCTGCAGACGATTCAGAAACTTGAATTCCCCCACAAAGTCCCTGCGCCGGTCAAAGAGAAATTCCTTAACCGCAATGGCGGTCTTAAAGACATCCTCAGGCTTCTTGACCAAATAAACCCGCTCCGGCCTTTTCCGATATTCATCAATCAAATCCACCAGCGCTGAATTGGTCCGGGTAATGCAGGCCGTCTGTTTATTCTTCAGCTTTTCCTCATTAATCATGGAATTCATGGGATAATAAGGCACCTGCCCATCATAGAGCATGCCCATGAATACCTGCATGTAGAGATTTGCCTTGTCCAGAATTGGTTGCCGGGCCCGGAAAGAATTGGTGAGATGCAGGGTCACGTCAGCACGCTGATGCGCCAGCGCATTGATGGCCCCGCGAAAGCCATAGATGGATTGGTGGGAATCTCCCACAAAGATGCGGCTGCAGGGGGCCCGGTTGATGATGCTGAGGGTCACGGGATTGCAGTCCTGGCTCTCGTCCACCAAAATGCAATCGTACCTTCTGCCCAGCCCCTGTTCCTCCGGAGAAAGCAGCTGGAAAAGTTTCAGGTAATGGTCATGGGGCATGGGCAGATTGCCCTCCGCCACCAGAGCAAAGATTTTTTCCACCTCGCGGCTGGGAAAATCATGCTCAGCAGATAGCAAAAATTCCTTATAGCGGTTCAGCAATTGGAAAAGCTCATAATTCGCCTTATGGGGAAAGCAGTCCTGCAGCATATCCACCTTGATGGCCGCTAACTGCGGCCGTTCCCCGCCACGGAAAAAATGACGGTAGGCCATGCTGTGCATGGTCATAGCCCTGGTATTGCCCGGAAATACCTGATTGGCCTTGTCGGCAATACTGCGATTAAAGGCCAGATACAGAAATCGCTTCTGGGGATTGGCATTGGCCACCGCCACCAGCGTGGTGGTCTTTCCGGAACCGGCACAGGCGTCAATCTTCATGACCTGCCCCGGCTGCAGTTTCTGCGATGCTCTTATTATCTCTGTCTGTTCCGATGATGCGCGCATAGTTCTCTCATTTTCTTATCTCTTTTGCTTACGTAATACACATCATTATAACGCCGTTATTCCTATTTTGCCATAGGCAAAACCTTCGCTCATGCCTTTAATTTCTCCTGCAGCACCGGATAGGCAACCTTTCCCCGGTCATTCAGCGGCATCTGCGGCAAGAAAAGGACTTTGGCCGGCATCTCTACCGGGCGCAGCGCCTGGCGAATCCTGCTGCGAATCACGCGGCCGGCCACAGCTTCATCCTTTACCACAAAGGCCGCAAAATCACTGCCCCGCAGGGAATCTGCGCAGGCCACCAGGACAGCTGTCTGAATCCCCGGGATGCTCCGCAGCTTGTTTTCCAGCCGGGTCAGGCTCAGCTTGACACCGCCCTTATTGACCCAGGCCTCCCGACGGCCCTCAAAAATCAACTCTCCCTTGTCGTTTAAAAAGCCGGTATCCTTAACCGAAAAGGGAATCCGGGCACCACTTACATGATACGCCGTATCCACAAAGATCAGCCCATCCTGAATCCGGATTTTTACCCCGGGAAAGGGCCGCCCCAGATTCCGACTGTCCCGGTCCGGATCATCACAAATGGCATAAGAAATATAATTCAATTCACTGGCACCATAGTATAAGAGAATTTCCGCCGCCGGCAGCAGGCGCTGGATATCACGGATGTTCCGCGGACTCAAAAGCTGCGAACCGGTGAACAGGCACCCCACAGAGGGCAGTGTACCTTTTACCGCCGCCGTCAATAGCTGTAATTTTGCCGGAACCAAATAGAGCACATTTGCCTGAAAGCGTTCGATCCAATCCGCCCAATGGCGGCAGCGCATCTTTCTGCAGGTGATGATACTGCCCCCCTCGTAAAGCACCGACAGCAGGGCGTTAAGATTTCCCGTAAAGCTAAGACTGCCCTGCAAAAATAGGCGCGTATGCCCATCCACATGAAAGATTGGGTTCTGAATGGGGAAAAAGCCCGCCCAGCTCTCATATGTACGATACATCACCTTGGGAACACCCGTCGAGCCGGAACTCAAAACACCTAGGATATCGGCCTCGGCATGAATTTTTTTCTCATAGCCCGTGGGCCGGATTGACACTTCATAGCCTTTACCTTTCTCCCTGACCAGGGTAATAAGACCCTGCAGCTGATTCCTGTCCATAATTGCAGCAATATCTGCCGCTGCCAGACCATGATGCAATAAGACGGGGCGGATATGCAGCGCCTGCAGAGCCAAAAAGCCCGCCAGCTGTTCAACGGGACTTTCCCCCAGCAAAAGATAACTGCCGCCCCTGCAATTTTCGGGAAATTTTTCCTGCAACAACCCTTGCAGCTGATCCGTCTGAGCCAGAAATTCTCCATAACTCCAGGCTTCATCATCCATGACGAAAAATAGCTGTTGGGGTTCTTTCTTAGCCACAGCTGCAAACCATTCATAATAATTCATTTCATCAGCTCCAATACAATCGCTTCCCCCATGCCGCCGGCCCCGGCAATGGATAAGATTCCCCGGCCGCCGCCTGCCAGCCGCAGGGATTCCAACAGATGCACCAAGAGGATTGCTCCGGAAGCCCCATAGGGATGACCATAGGCTAAAGCACCGCCTAAGCGATTATAGCGTTCCTTACAGGCAGGATGTTCCCGGGCAAACAGAACATCAATCACCGCAAAGGCCTCATTGAATTCAATCGCCTGTAATTCTTCATAGGTAAGGCCCAACCGCTTCAAAAGGACATCGGCGGTCCGCATGGCCCCCCGCGGACTTTCCACCGGATTTCCTCCCAGCGAAGCCACCCCCAATATCCTGGCCATAGGTTTAATCCCCTGCCGCTGCACATATCCTTCCGAAGCCAGCACCGCAAAGGCAGCCCCATCATTGATCGTACAGGCGCTTCCCGCCGTAAGCGTCGTCCCTGGACCCAGCAGCAGAGGCAGGCGCTTCAGCAAGGCGGCACTCATGCGCGGACGGATACCATCATCCTGCTGCCAGCCTTCAATGGGCACAATGCTATCCTGCAGCAAATTCTTTGCTGCTGCTCCAGCAGCCCGCCTATGGGAAATAAGTGCCCACTCCTCCAATTCTTCCCGGGTAATGCCCTCCTGGGCCGCCACCCGTTCTGCTCCCCGCAGCATCGTATCTGGTGCCATATCCCCCGGTGCAAATTGGGCCGTATAATACTTTCCGTCCTGATCCGGAGTCATCCTATACCGTTCATCCTGAGATGCATAGACCCGTAAAGGCTGCAAGGAGGAACTTTCCATCCCCCCAGCCAGCCATACGTCCCCCTGTCCGCTGCTGATTTTGCTATAGGCAAGGTCTAAGGCTGCAGCCGCCGAGGCGCACTGCATATCCACCGTATAGGCGGGAATCCCTTCATCAAGACCGGCCATCAGCGCCGTCAGCCGGGTGATGTTTCCTCCGGTTCCCACCGCATTGCCGCCGATAATCCCATCAATCTGTTTTAGCCCACAGTCCCTTTGCAGGGTCTGGAGCAAAACCGCCCCCAGCTTTTCCGGAGGCAGGCTGCGAAAAACACCATTTTTTTTCACGATAGGCGTCCGCAATGCCTTCACTACATAAACCGGTTCCATCCTCATCCCTCCATCTGTTGCCACTGAAAATCCGCCGTACATCTTCCCTGCTGATATAGCTTTCCCTGCTCCCAATCCACCAGCATCCTGCCTGCATAAGCCGCACAGGAAAAGCGCAGGGAAATATTCTGTACAGCAGCAGGACAGCTTTCCAGCATTCTCTCTAAGATCAACAGCCCTGGGACAACAGGATTATCCCCTTGATGCAGGTAATTGGTATCCTGAACCTCTGCGGTATACTGCCGTATTGTCTCAACGGGAAAGAAAAGTTCTTCCCCCTGCTCTGCTTCCCGGTTTGCAGCCAAAATTTTGTCTGCCGTAGAAATAGCATGATGACAAAGCAGCATCACCATGAGTTCCTCACCAAAGCCTCGACAGCGTATTTTTACCATGCCATGACAATCGGCCAGCACCTCAGGCACCTTAGAAGCCTCTGCATTGTCCCTCCGCTGCCATTTTGCCCGGGTAATGATGGCGCCTTCCCATCGCTTCCCCTGCAACTTTGATAAGATTCCTGCCAATTCCCGCACATGGGATTTATCGGCCATAACAACACCTCCGCAACACTCCTATTATAATTATCTCTGTCCCCTTTCGTCAACTTATATCCATTCTAAAGTTTACACTGAGAATAAAAAAAGGCCAGGAAGAAACGCAAATCTCGCGTTTTTCCTGGCGCCATAAAAAGGGGGTTACTGCAGGAAAAGAGTTTCCTGCGCTGTAAATGGGTAGAGTTATGCGGCTCTTAACCGTTATAGGGGACTTTTTTACTGGGGAGCAAATCCTGGGTGTCTTTATCCAGAAATCCCTGCATAGCCGCCCAGGTCACTGGAAAATTGTCGATAAATGCCGAATGCCAGGCTTTGGGGACGACACACAACCGGGAATTTGGGATAGCCTGATGGGCTTCCAGCACCGTAGCCACCGGAGCATGGTCATCTTCATCCCCCACCATAAGCAGCACCGGACACTTTATGGTCTTTAGGAAGTCACCATTGACTTCCATTTTGCTCCAAAAGTTCATATAGTTGGTGCAAAATTCCTGATAGCGTTCCGGTTCCGGCATAATCTGCCGTTGCTGTTCAATAAAGGCAGGGTCAATCTTAGAAAGATCCTCCACCCGCATATCGCCCTGGAAGTACCTAGGCTTTAAGGTGCCTGCCCCAATGGCAATCAGGCGGTCCACCCGCTGAGGATACATGGAGGCCACCTTATAAGCCGTGTAGGCTCCATCGCTGAACCCCAATAATACCGCCGGCTCACTGGTTACTTCCTTCATCACCGCCAGCATGTCCTGGGCCTTCTGCTCATAGGTCAATGGCGTATGACCGATTTCCGAACGGCCATGCCCCCGGGTGGACACGGCAATCACCTGATAATTCTGCCGCAGGCGGTCAATCAACTGTCCCATTTCATAGGGCGAACCTACACCGCCGCCATGAAAGACAAAAAGAGGCTTTCCCTGACCATAGACCTCATAATAGATCTTTGCATCGCCGGACTGTACATAATGACCAGCTTTGTCGTTGTTGCCATAGGGCGTTTCACTGGTATAAGCTCCGGGCTGTTCCATAAAATACCGCAGGGGGGCGTGGACAGCGGCCTCTGCCACAGTGCCCCATACCAGCGACAAGCCTAAGGCCATTGCCGCTAATCCGGCAATGAAATTTTTCCTGTTCATGGAATCTCCTCCTAATTGTCTAATCAAGCAAATTTCCAGACTTTGATCCCGGTAAAGGGATCAACTTTGTGACCGCAGAATCCATCCTGTACCACATCCAAAAGGATTTCTGCCGTATAGCTGATACGAGCCGAATGCAGATGTCCCCCTAAATAAGCAAGCTCACCGGTAGCCGGATGTAAGTAAGAAAACATCCCATGAGCATGTTCCTGTAACGAACCATAATCTTCTGTTACGATATTTCCCTGCAGGGAAACCATCTCCAACATACCTTTTTGCTCGTGCAGCAGAAAATCCTGCTTTGCCGGTATATAAGTTGCGACCACTACCTTGTCACAGGCGCCAATGCCCTGAAAGGACGCAAATTTTATGTCCTCATCCGCACAAATCTGACGGATGCTCTCTAAGACTTCATCACCTTTATCCAATCGGATATAAACCCGGTCTCCTGTATGTTTATATTCCATATCCATTCTCCTGCTAAACTATACCGCCCTTAATTATCTAATGCCACCTTAGTATAAACATATTGACCATTACGCAGGCCCCCATCATAGTCGATGGCGCCTGCCGGACAGCGATGGAAACACCCCAGACACAGGGTACATTTTTTCTTAACCCAAACCGGCCGGCCCTCCTGTATCTCAATGGCATCCAAAGGACACTGCTTGGCACAAAGGCCACAGCCGATACATTTATGGATATCCAAGCGGAATCGCTTGGTCTTGCGGATACGATTGTAATTGGCCTTGGCGGCAGCAGCTCCTAGCGCAGACATCTGATTGGGCAGCGTATGTCCTTTTTCCTTGCGCAATACCTGCTGAACAATCCGCCGGGTTTCCGCTTCGCCATTTTCTTCAGCCCGGCGATTCCTGTCCACATCCTTCAAGTAGAACATGGGGCTCCAATTATCCACGAAGCGGGCCGCATACAGACTGTCAAATTGGATGCCCAGCTTGCCAAATTCCTTCTGAGCGGTGGAGAGAATATTGCCATAATCACAACCATAGGTTGCGACGAAATAACAATAAGCCTTCTGATCTTCAAGATCAATTTCTGCCTGAGAAAGATAGTCCAGCAAAATCGAGGGCAGCCCTTCCCAATAAGTAGGCATAACGACGCCAAAGTTTTCGCCAGCCGGCACAGTCAGTTGATATTTCTGCTGCCGCACCAATTCTTTTAGAGGTACAATCTCCTCTCCTGTGGCCTTAGCCAGTTCCTGCGCCACATATTTGTTGGTTCCCGTGGCACTAAAATACACAATCATAAGAAAACCTCACTTACAAGGTATTCACCCGGCTGCGATAACGCTGGAGAACTTCCTCCCCATTATCATCCAACAGTCGCTGCAGCTGCTGGATCATAGCGTCTTTATCCTCCGGTACATGGCCATTGATCCGAATCGGCATTGTCACATGCTCAGCCCGGAAAATGGTGGGAATGGTCAGGCAGCGGATGAATTCCTGCATTTCCGCAATGCGTTCCGTTTCCGTAGCTTCTTCATATTTGCCGGCATCCACATCTGCAGATAACGGCGTATCCGGGAAAAGCGTCAATTCCGAAGCATAGATCATGGCGGGTTTTAACTGATTATAAACCTTAGCTGTCTCCCGGGCATGAGAAAGGCCCCAATTATGACCACCCAAACCACCTAAGAAGTTACCAATCCAAGGCATACCGGCATCGTCCATTTTTTTGCACTGTTCCAGCACCAAATCGGCATGATAACCCTTATTCATCCGATCCAGCAGTTTATCGTCACCGCTTTCCACGCCAAAATAGAAATAGCCCCAGCCTCTTTTTGCCAGTTCCTGCAGCTGTTCCACCGTCTTATTCTTCAGATTGTCCACCCGGGCATAACCGCCAATGGATTTTACCTGGGGCAGATAACGATTAATCAGGTCCGTAATCGCCAGCAAATCTTCCGTTTTGCGGATAAAGGGGTCTGCCCCCTGAAGATAGATACGGTCGAAATTCCAGCCGGATTGCGCCAGCTCCTTGATGTCTGCTTCAATCTCTTCCATCGGGGAAAGCATAAAGGGACTATCTTTATAAAAGGTACAGAACTCACAGCTGCCGTGGCTGCACCCGGAAGTAATCTGCAAAAAGCCATCTGCCGCTTCATAGGGGGGACGATTGATACCACTCGAAAAATGCATACTATAAAACACTCCCAAAATTCACAAACACACTTACAAAATCTTACCATCCCAGCCCCATTGATTAATGGTCTGAAATGTAGTATAAACCTGGGGACCTGCAATACCTAATTCCTGCTGAAAAAGAGTGCATACCTTCGCCGTAAAGGCATCACAATCCTCATTTTGGAGCTCTCCCATCAATGAAGCTGATACATAAGCACCTTTTGCCAGTTTCTCTCCAGCCATCCAAAGATCTGCTTCCTGTTCCACATGAACCATCACATAGTCAATGGGTTTATGAAAAATCTCCACTACAGCCTGGGTGAGCTCACGATGAAGGTTCAGATCCTGTTCCTTCGTCAGGGGGACCGTCAATTTTACTTGAATCATGGGCATGATTATACCTTCTTTCTAAACTATATTTTATTTTTCGTCAAAAAACTCAATGATTTCACCGGCTTTGCCCTTTACAAAGGCAATCCGCAGCGGATAGGGAATCTCGCTGGGCACAACGATATCCGTTGGCGCCATGAGCACCTGCAGCCCTTCTTTGACACAAGCTGCCATGCATTCATCCACCTTATCCGTAGCCAGAGCAATATGGTCAACCTGTCCCGGTTTGCGCCCAGGCTCTGCGTCGGCAAAGAGCTCAATAACACCGTTGCCCGTATCCAGCATACTGCCGGCAGAAGTTCCCTCCCCCCAGCTGCGCAAACGCTTCATACCCAGCACATCACAATAAAATGTAATCACGCGCTCCATCTCTTCTTTACCACAGCAGCGAAGTGCTGCATGGTGTAAACCTTTCAATAAGCTCATATACTCCTCCAAATTTACGCAACAATCAATGTTCTCCCCGGTTTGCGGGGTTTAGCCTGAGGACAACTGCCATCAATATGCCCCAGGATTACAAACACCCGGCAGATGTAATCAGCCGGAACCTGCCAAGTTTTAAGCAGCTGCTGCCCCTCAGGCGTGACAAAGGTTTCCTCTGCCCGGGAAATGATGCAGGATGACAATCCCATCTCTGCAGCCATCAGCACCATGTTTTCTGCTGCACAAAAGGCATCGGCTACACTAAAGGGAAAATCGGCCTGGCCAAAGACAGCCACCACTGCCGGTGCACCATAGAAGCCATCGGTAATGGTCGGGTCATCAATAACACTGGGTTGTTCAGCGGACACATGTGCCCCTAACAACTTACTGCGGTCAAAGGGCAGGAAATTCAACCTGCCCAGCTGCCGGGTAAGCCCGGCATCACAAATCCCCACCAGCATGCTGCGCTGACCGCCTCCCGCATTAGGCGCATAGGCCCCAGCTTCCAGAATTTTTTCCATTTCCTCATGGGTAATGGGTTCAGCCGTGTATCTGCGAATAGAACGGCGTTTTTTTATCAGGTCTAAAATATCCATAAATCTGCTCCTTAGTCCAGCAGCCCTTCCACCATTTCAGCCCAGCATTGCGGATCTGCTGCATAAAAGTCACCACCACTGGTGCTGCTGGCCACAGCAGGACAGCCCCGGCACCAGGCCAAGAGCTTGCAGCGGCTGCATTTCTCGAAGCTATCGTATTCCCGATATGCTTCCATCTGTCCTATCCACAGATCCGCCAGCCTATCGTTAAATACATTTCCCACTTTGCTGTCCTGAACCCGTCGGCAGGCATAAACTTCTCCGGTGGGCAGGATGGTCAAATGACCATTCCCACAATTACAGCCCTCGTAGATCATTCCCGGCTCTGCATCGGCAGGAATGCTAAAACGCCCCCTTTCATAATCCAGCAGCCGCCAAAGATGGTCTTTGCGGTTGAAAAAAGTCTCACAACCTGCTGCTTCATAGTCACAAAATATTTTATCGCAATCTTCCAATAATTTTCGATACCGCTTAGGGGTAATAGCCGTATCCTTTTCCTCACTGGTGGGACAATATCTGGCAAAGGCATACACCTTCGCCCCGGCCTCCACCACCGCATCGATGATTCCAGGTACTTCCTCTATATTCTTGCCGGAAACCGTCGTCATGATAATGGAACGGATGCCCGCTTCATTAAGCATGGGAATTTTTTCCAGCGTTGTTTTATATGAACCGGCTTTCCGAAACCAATCATGGGTCTCCTCCAAGCCGTCAATGGATAACTGATACCGTATACAGCCACATTCCTTCAGCCTTGCACAGACATCAGGAGTCAAATGGAAGGGATTCCCCATAATGGTGAAGGGGATGCTCTCCTGCTTGAACCTGTCCAGCAAAGTCCAGAACTCCGGATGCAGAATGGGGTCACCACCGGTCAGATAAAAATAAGGCTGACGGCCATAGGCCGCACAGAAATCCAAACAATTTTCCAAAACCGCTTCCATCTGAATGCCGTTCATGCGTTCGGGACTTTTCTGCAAATTTTCTGCAAAGATATAGCAATGCTTGCAACGCTGGTCACATTCATCGGTTATGTGCCATTGAAAGGAAAAATAAGGTTTCATATCACCGTCAGCCTCCCTGCTGAAAAATTACTTATCTTCAGCTCCGCAAGCAGAACCGCAAGCCGTCGGCAAAACCTTATCACCGGAACCGCAAGCCGAACCACAAGCCGTTGCCATTACCTTGTCGCTGGAACCGCAGGCCGAGCTCACGAGAGTTCCTTTTCCCTTGCCATTCCAAGCAGCCAAATTCTTTAGTGCCATAACACATCTCCCTTTCTGTAAGCACCTCTGTTCTTGCTTACAAACCCATATTAACAGGAAGCACAGGGTTTGTGAAATGCTATTATCGCATTATTAATGCACAAATCGTATCAATTGTGTTATCATTAGCTTAACAAGAAAAGGATGTGATGTCATGAATACCCAACAGCTGGAATGCTTTACCACCCTGGCTAAAACCCTCAACTATGCCAAGACCGCCGAACAGCTTTCCCTATCCCAGCCTGCCGTTTCCCGGCAGATCCAAAGCCTGGAAACCGAGCTCAACACCAAACTATTTACCCGTACCACCCGCTCTGTAAGCCTGACACCGGTGGGCTTCCAATTTCTGGATGATGCCCAGCAGATGCTGACCCTTTATTACCATTCCCTGGAATGGATATCCACCTTCCATAAACATAAACGGACAGTGCTGCGCATTGGCTATGCGGATTCCCATGCCAACTGGCTGATCAGCAAAATCCTCGGGGAATTGCTGGCCAATAACCCCAATATCGTGCCAGAATTGAATTTGGACCAGACCGATGCCAATCTCCACAAGTTGTCCGTAAGCCAGCTGGACCTGGTCATTGGCATGAAGGATGCAAAATTCACCGATGAAAACATCGCTTTCCAAAAGCTCCATGAGGATGCCTTTGTCTGTGTGGTAAACAAAAATCATCCCCTGGTCAAAGACAGCAAAAGGAGACGCCGTAAAAGCGTCTCCTCTGCGGATATTTGGCCTTATCGCCAAATCATCGATATTCCGCCCTATCTGCTCAAACATGTTTTTTCCCGGGGCCATCGCATTGTCCCCGTCAATGAAGAACTGGATAACATCATCTGCGCCACCACCAGCGAAGCCTATAATCTGGCACTTGCAGGGGCGGGCTTTTCCCTTATTCCCGAACATCTGACTCTGCCCCATAAGGAACTGGTTTTCCTGCCCTGGACCGAAAGCCCCCATGCCCCCATGGGCATCTATTACCGCTGTCAATCCGGCTTCGACAAGAATTCTGCCATCTATAAATTCATCTGCCTGGCAAAAACCTGCATCCACACCGCCCTGCCCTGCGACCTGGAGCGATAAAGACATACCCATGACTAAACTATCACATCTTACATAGCCATAACCTTTTGCACAAATTCGGACTCATTAGCGCATATCTCATAAGGTGCATACTCCTTATAAGCATCCAGATTGCTCAAAGTAACGATCTGACTTTCTTTGCCCTTCTTGACTTCTTCAAGATAATGTATTAGAGTCCTAAGCCGCGGGCCATGCTGCATTTGAACGGCAATACTGCCATGCTCACCAAAATTATTTACCACCAAGTAGCACATTAATATAGCTAACTCCCTTATTTCCCCGCTTCGTTCTTATCCACATAGGCTTGCAGAACCTGTTCAAAATGCTGGCTCCGGGCTTTCATATCCTGCTCTTCTTTTTGATACATGGCCATCGCTTCCGGACTGAGTTTGGTCGTAATATCCTCATCAGCGGTAATCATGGCTGCACAGATGGAACGGCCCAATTCGATGGCAGCCTGACGGGAATCATCATCCCGGGCAATGGCCTCGGATTCCATCTTGACCTCTAAGCTCTGATCCTTGCTCATGACACCTTTCAAGAGATCATCCAT
>NZ_JAILPX010000029.1 GCF_024699275.1 Selenomonas sp. | reverse complement strand
AGAATATCCAGTGACGATAGCTGAGTGGTTCCACCTGTTCCCATACCGAACACAGTAGTTAAGCACTCATACGCCGAAAGTACTTGTCTGGAGACGGGCTGGGAGGATAGGGCGTTGCTGGTTAAGTGAGAAGCACCCCACAGGGTGCTTTTTTCGTGTGTTTAGTTGAATGACCTTCTCCTTAAATTCAGGAGGCTATTAGCCTATAAAAATCCCCCCATAAATAAAGAATCTAATTTATGGGGGGGCAGTACAATCTACAACAGAATAAACGGTTCTTTTATTTTGGATTATATTCGATAATGGTAAGCTCTGGATGTTCATTCAGGTTGATGAGTTCATCACTATCCATGATACTGACAAAGGGATAGGCAGCAAAGTCATTAGGATAGGCCGCAATGATGCCTTTATCGCCATTGTTCAGTGTAATCCGGGAACCGAGAAAAGCATCTTTGATATGGGTCAGTACTGGAACGCAGACTTCTGGATCCAATGCGCTATACATATTTTCCGTTAAGTAAGCAATAGCAGCGAAGGGGGTCTGTTTCACGTATCCCTGTCGTTCCGTGGTAATATTATCATAGATATCCGCAATCATAATGATTTTAGCATATTCATGGATATCGGAACTGGTGCTGCCAAAGGGGAAGCCGGTGCCGTCCATACGCTCGTGGTGCTGCATAGCGGCTAATTTTATTCCATCGGACAGTCCTTCAATATCATTTAGGATATGCTGTCCATCAACAGTGTGGCGGATATAAGCTTCGTAGTCTTCTCCCTGCAGGGTGTTGATGTTTTTATCCAATAGCCGCTGGGGGAACTTGCTTTTGCCGATATCGTGAAAGAAACCAGCCAGAATCAGTTCACGGGTCTTTGCGCGTTTGAAGCGCATCCACTTGGCGATAACGCCTGCCAATATCGATACGCGCAAGGAATGATTATACACATCGCTGGCACGATGATTGAGCTCGTAAAGATAATCGATAGCTCCACTGTTACGAGCTAAAGGTGCGATGGTTTCCTTTACCATATCCTGGGTTTCTGCTAGCGGAATATTGCCGGTTTTACTAGCTTCGTCAAAAATGCCGCGGGCTTCCTGTATGATGCTGTCATATTCTTTGACGAAAGCATTACCACGGTTGAAAATACTGGATGCAGTCTGATAATTTTGGCTTAGCTCATATTCGTCTTTGATATAGACAACAGGAATATTCAAGAACGTTAAGCGCGTGATATGTGCTTTCGTTAAAAGCGTATCTTCGGATAAAACCACTACCATGTCATCGTTGACAAGGGTGCGGGCGAGAATCATGCCGGGTTTCAAATCTTCCACCGAAACAGCTCGCAAAATAAACCCCTCCTCATGTGGTGAAAAAACACAAAGTCATATATAGTATATAATTCTCGTTTTACGGGAAAACCCCTTTTTTTATTTTTATAATGGGAAAATAAGAGGGAAAGATTCTTGACGAGATTACAATCTTACAGTATAATGATATTCATATTAATACTTTAATGAGTTAAAGAGAATGAGAGAGGGGATTATGCAGATGAGATGGACAAAACTTTTCGCTTTAGGGTTAGTTGTAATCATGACAGCAGTTGTGGCTGCAGGCTGTGGCAGTGAATCAAACAAGAGTGGCGATATGAATAAGAAAATTATCGTTGGCTTAGATGATAATTTCCCTCCGATGGGTTTTAAAGACGAAAGCAATGAGATTGTTGGCTTTGATATCGATTTGGCCAAGGAAGCCAGCAAACGTTTAGGCCGTGAGGTGGAGTTCAAGGCTATCGACTGGTCCAGTAAGGAAGCCGAACTTAAGAGTGGTCGGGTGGATATCCTCTGGAATGGTCTGGATATTACTGAGAAGCGCAAAGAGAACATGTTGTTCTCGGATCCCTATATGGATAATCGGCAGATTATCTTTGTAAAGAAGGGCAATACGGATATCAAGGATGAGGCTTCCATGGCAGGTAAGGCCATCGGTACGCAGAGTGCAAGTTCTGCTGAGGAGTACATGGATGGCAGCCTTTTCTTTAAGGAAAAAGTAAAAGAAGTCAAGAAGTATTCGGATTTTGTTTCGGCTTTTATGGATCTGGAAAATGGTCGTATTGATGCTGTGGTGGGGGATGAGATTACTGGACGCTACTATATGAGCAAACATCCGGATAGCCTGGAAGCTGTGGATGTGGCTATTGGCCCTGTCAGCACCTTCGGTATTGGCTTTGCCAAGGAAAACCAATCGCTGCGGGATGATGTGCAGAAAGTCCTCAACGAAATGAAGGCCGACGGTACGATAGCAAAGATTTCGGAAAAATGGTTTGGTAAGGACATCACGAAAAAATAAGCGCGCAAAAGCCGCCTGCATGCTGTTGATCAGTTTGCAGGCGGCTCTTTATCATGTAATTTAATTATTCGTGGAAGTTGATGGTGAATTTTCGCCCCGGACTGATGTATTCGATGAGGTTTAGTTCCTGAAAGTCAATTTGGGCAACTACATTGACGCCTGCATCTGCAGGAAGGGGTGTGCGACAAAGCTGAACTTCGCCCATATAGGGAAGATTAGACGCGTTATCAATGGTAACAGCACCCAGAGGTCGGGCCACGGTATTTTCGGCTGTGATGGTCTGTCCCGTTCGCTGCCAGAGAGCGTGGCCTTCGATTGCGCGGACAGCATTTTGCGCGGCATCCTGTCGCGCGGTAAAGACACGTTGCAGGTGCTGACGTAGATGGACATCATGGGTCAGCCATTTTGCTTGTAAGGTGACGGCATTGTCTCCAAGGTGGGCAAGGGCATCGAGTTCTTCAGGCATTGGTGGTAAATCGCCGATAAAGATGGAGTCAATACCCAGGGCTACCAGATGACGGGCTGCCAGGGAGGTACTTTCTTCCCTGTGGTTTTCCAGCGTGGGACAGCCGGCTTTTAAATAGTTGTGTTGGCGATTTTTGCCGGGAACAAAGGCGCTGACTCGTATTCCAGCCTTATGCAGCAGCATGGTCTTGTGAACCAGAAAATCCTCACTGAGTCCGGTATACTGCCGGGGATAAGCGTTGTGCAGGGCTTCTAGCTGGCGGAAATCAGCTTTTAGTTCCACCAATGCTGTAATAATCCGAGGCGTAATGGTGGAAGCGTTCAGGGCAATGCGAATTCCTTGATGATTTTGGGATAGAGATGCAATTTCTGAGGGGGAGAAACCTTCAGCTAATCGCAATATCCTGATGCCTAAAATGCGGAATAGTGAAGGGCTTAGCTCCTTCAGTTCTAATTTTTCCTGGGTCTGAGGGGTAATATTGGCCATCACTTCCATGTCATTCTGGCGGGCTGCTTTTAAGATGGATGCCAGTTCCCCTTTTAGGTCACTGACTTCAGCAGGATATTCGGGTAATGAAATGAAAAGCCGATTCAGACCGCAGGCAGATGCTTTTTCGATAATGGCCAGGCTTTCTTCCCAAGGGGTACCCTGGCCAGGATATAGTGAAATACCATTTTCCATAGGCTATCCTTCCTTGTGATTATATCCTCATGCCTTTTGGGCTGCCATCAAAGTTGTACTCTATAACTTGCTATATAATAATTAATTCGGCTTACGAGGATAATAATCCTGTTGCTATTCTTATGAAAAAATTTTTCCAGAAAAGAAGGTTTTTAGCACTGCGTGTGGAATTAAAGAAGAGCAAGGCATTATAGGAAATAAAAATGGGGCGTTGCTTTTAGATGTAAATTATTAGGATGGGGAGGAATATAAATGGCAGAGGATATTAAGAACAGGGAAGAGATTAATGCACGGTTGTCTTCAGCGATTGAAGAGATTGCATCATCGACGCAGACGGTTTATGAAGCTGTTGAACAGGTGGCCAAAAGTGCCAGTGCGTTGGCAAAAGCAGGCCAGGAGTCTGTGGAACAGGCTAAACTGCTGCAGGCCAAAAATGCGGATACCATCAAGGTCATTGATTTCATTACCAATATTGCTGGGCAGACGAATTTATTGGGCCTTAACGCAGCCATTGAAGCAGCCCGTGCTGGTGAGCAGGGGCGTGGTTTTGCTGTCGTAGCAGAGGAAGTCCGTAAACTTGCGGAACAATCACGTGAAGCCACGGAAAAAATTCAGTCTACGTTGAATGAAATGAATAAAGCAGTTGAGGGGATTTCCAAGACCATTGAAACCACTGGTTCCATTAGTGAAGAACAGGCCGCATCCACTGAGGAAATCACGGCTAACTTGTCTCGTGTAACGAAGGCAGCTGAGGATTTGAAAAAATTTGTGGAAGCCTTGAACTGAGTATAGAAAAATAGCCTTTCGTTATAGAAAGGTTATTTTTTTGCAAAAAGCTGAGTAGAAGCTATTGACAAAAAAAGAGTTTATCCGTATAATTATGTCCTGTGAGTGACACATTTATATGGCCCGGTAGTTTAGTTGGTTAGAATGCCGCCCTGTCACGGCGGAGGTCATGGGTTCAAGTCCCATTCGGGTCGCCATTTGCCTTTGTAGCTCAGTTGGTAGAGCAGGGGACTGAAAATCCCCGTGTCAGTGGTTCGATTCCGCTCGAAGGCACCAGTTGCAAATTAAAGACCTTGTCGTAGCATTTGCTTTGGCAAGGCCTTTTTGTTGTATATAATGCGGCAGAAAAATGTTCCCAGTCTCTTGGGGTTATAAACAGGTTTTTTAGCGGGCGCGGAAGTCAATATAGAGAATTTCTGTTACGGAAAAGATAAGAAGTCCCTTTTTAGTAAAAAAAGAGAAGGAGTCAATTCCCTGAAACTGAAAGGAACTTAATTCACTACTTTGCAGAAATTTAGGGCCGTCTTTATCGGTATAGCGAATCGTTAAAATATCATCAACAGCAACGGAAGAACCGCCTTTCCAATGGATAACTGCTCTCATGGTATCACCCCCCGACTCTTGAAAAGATTCGACAGGAAGAACAATTTTCCTGCTTTTAGTGAAGTCGTGGTCTATACTTTGTGTAATATTTGTAGGGGATTTAGGAGGGAAATTAATGGAAGCCTTTTGGGCATCTTTTTTATTGATTTTTTTTGCGGAGATAGGAGATAAAACCCAGTTTCTGATTATGGCTCTGGCAGGACGTTATGATAGCCGGCGGGTGTTTGTGGGGATGACACTGGGAATTATCGTGGTGCACGCTTTAGCCGTACTTTTGGGGGCTACGCTTGGCAGCCTGCTGCCCACAGAAAAAATGGCACTGGTGGCTTCTATTCTCTTTATCTGCTTTGGCATTTGGTCGCTGAACGGCGGGAATGATGAGGAAGAAGATGTGTGTAAGACCAGTCGCTTCGGTCCTGTGGCTACAGTGGCCTTGACCTTTATTCTGGGGGAAATGGGGGATAAGACCCAACTGGCAGCTGTGGCATTGGCCTCGGAGATGAGCAGTTGGCTTTGGGTCTTTGCTGGTGCTGTGCTGGGCATGATTATTGCTGATGGCATGGGGCTCGTGGCAGGGAATTATCTGCAGAAAAAAATATCGCCTTCGACCATGCAAAAAGTGTCGGCGGCGATATTTATCCTCTTTGGTGCAGCAGGGTTGGTGCAGTGTCTATTCCTTTAAGGAATAGGCGTTTTTGCTGGCAGAGCCGCAAAAATAGGCGCATCTTGTTTATCAGTAAATTCGGTCTGGATCATAGCCGTTATCATGGAGGGCTTTTACAATTCTTTGGATATGTTCTTCGTTGTTGGTTTCGCAGGTTACTTCCAGAATGACTTTTTTGAAACTGTCGGTGACTTTGGATTGGTTGTGGTTGAGCTCAATGACATTGGCGTTTTCTTCAGCCAGGATTCGGGAGACATTGAGGAGCTGTCCAGGTTTATCCGGTAAGGGGATGCCAAAACAGAATACACGTCCACGCGCTATTTTTGCCTTTTCGATAAGGGCAGAAATCGTAGAGATATCGATATTGCCGCCACTGACGATGGCGGCTACTTTTTTGCCTTTAAAGGGAAGCTTGGCAAGGGCTGCCAGGGAAAGCACACCTGCGCCTTCAGCGATGAGTTTGTGTTTTTCGATTAAGGAGAGCAGGGCCCCCATAATTTCCATTTCGGAAACCGTGATGATATCGTCCAGATATGTTTTGCAGAATTCAAAAGTCAGGGTTCCGGCCGTCTTCACCGCGCAGCCGTCAGCTACGGTGTCGGCTGATTTCAAGGTGGTGATTTTCCCCTTGGTGAGGGCGGCCTTCATGCAGGCGGCATTTTCTGGTTCTACACCGATGACCTGGATATCCGGATTGACCAGTTTCGTGGCTAAAGCGACGCCGGAGGCAAAGCCGCCGCCACCGATGGGGACAAGGATGGCATCAATATCCTTACAGGCATCGATGATTTCCAGAGCCGTGGTGCCTTGGCCAAGGAGTACCTGTAAATCGTTGAAGGGATGGATGTAGACATAGCCGTGCTGTTTCTGCAATTCCAGGCTATAGGCATAGGCGTCATCAAAGCCGTCGCCATGGAGTACTACTTCTGCGCCCAGGGCTTTTGTGCCTTCTACTTTGAGAATTGGCGTGGTGGCAGGCATACAGATTACAGCTTTCACGCCTAGCTTTTGGGCAGCAAAGGCTACGCCCTGGGCATGGTTGCCGGCTGAAGAGGTGATAACCCCTTTAGCCCGTTCTTCAGGGGTGAGCTGGCTGATTTTGTTGTATGCTCCCCGCAGCTTAAAGGCACCGGTGTGCTGGAGATTTTCAGGCTTTAGAAAGACTTGGTTGCCAGACTGTTCAGAGAAAAAATCACTTTCGATGAGGCGGGTTTTTTTAACGATGCCTTCTAAATTGCGGGCGGCTTGATATACTCCCGCAATGGTGGTCTGGGCAACGATTTCAGCAGTGCTGGGAACGCTGGCTTTATCTTTAGACATAATAGAGCCTCCTTATTGTATATTGATTTACAGAAATGACAGATTTATAATTATTTTATCATGAAAATGTTCTACTTAGTGTAGCATTATCCGTGAGAAAATGTCAACGTATTTTCTAAGTGTTAGAGCAGGATTTTTTTGTTCATGAAGCGAACTATTAAGGCATAAGCTGTTACGGGGAGGTATGAACAGATGAAGTTATCCCGTATTTTAGTGCCGGTGGATGCGTCGGATACATCCCGAAGGGCATTACAGTTCGCCGCTAATCTGGCTGACGAAATGGATGCCAAGCTGGACGTACTCCATGTGACCTATTTTACCAGTGAAACAGATGCCCAGGAGGAAAGCTGGCTCCCAGATGATATTGCGGGAGATGTGCGCAGCGATGAGGCAGCTACCCGGACCATGGTGGAACGGAGCATGCCGGATAATACTGCTTATGAATATCACTGTCGCACCGGGATGCCTGTGGAGGAAATTCTGCAGTTTGCCGAAGAAAGCCTGCCGGATTTGATTGTGACTGGTGGCCGGGGCTTAGGGGTCGTGGAAGGCTTCTTTGCCGGCAGTGTCAGCCAGGAATTGGTGGAACGGGCGCAAATGGCTGTGATGGTGGTTAAATAACCTTGAGGGGGTAATCATTATGATGAAAAATATTCTTGTGCCAGTAGATGGATCAGAAGGTTCGGATCGTGCAGTAGCACAGGCTATTTCCATGGCAGAGGTCTGTGAGGCAAAGCTGAATTTTCTCTACGTGGCGAACATTAATCAGCTGGCCATCAATGCCTGTTTATCGGATGCGATTCTGGAAGCTGTAACTAAGGCAGGGAATGTTATTCTGGAGAGAGCTATGGAAATGGTGCCCTCAGGAATCGAGAAGGAGGCTTTTTCAGAGACAGGCTCTCCTGCAGTGGTGATTTTGGATTTTGCTGCTGCTAATGATATTGATTTGGTTATTATGGGCAGCCGTGGGCTGGGCATTGTGAAAGGCGTATTGCTGGGCAGCGTGAGCCAGTATATTGTGGAACAGGCGAAATGCCCTGTATTGGTTGTAAAATAATTGTGTCCGGCGGTTTGTTGTCCCTTGGGGCATAAATAAAAAAGCAAGGAGTTATCCAAACGGGGATTACTCCTTGCTTTTTTATTTATGCGGTTAATAAAGCGTCTTTATCATGCCTGTTTTACGGTAGGCATTCATGTCAATTACTCGCTGGTTGCTGGAACCGCGGAAATTCAGGGTTAAATCACGGAGTCGTTCCTCATAGCGGCCATCTACCAGCACATCGATCTCTTTCAGCAGGGCGTCGATGGCAGGATTTTTTTTGGTTATCAGCTGCTCCAGGGTGTAACCCGTGTAACTCCAGACATCAAGCCCGCGGGCATGAGCCTCGCGGGCAAGTTTGGTCAGGGGGGAAGGCTGGATAAAGGGATCACCGCCGCTGAAGGTGATCCCGTCCAGCAGGGGGTTGGCATCGAGCAGGGAAAGAATATCATTGGTGTCCGCATCCCTGCCGCCAGTGGCGGAATGGGTGTCAGGATTATGACATCCAGGACAATGGTGAGGACATCCCTGAGTGAAGACTGTGAGCCGCAGACCTTCACCGTCTACGATGGATTCTTCTACGATGCCGGCAATGCGAATCTTCATCTTCAGTGCATGACCGTATGTTTTACCCGGTCGTGTTCCTCGGAACGTTTGGCATCATTCCAGCGGTCAATCGTGCCTACGAGGTAGCCGGTAATGCGGCGGATGCGTTCAAACTTCTGAGGCTGGAGTACATAGTCCAGATGAATCTGGCCGTCAGCAGCAGGAGATAAAGTCAGTTCGTTGACCTTTTCGTTGGTTTGCTCTTCTACATAACCAATATATTGTGCGATTTCGGCTTCTGTTACATCACTAAGACCATCAATTGTTACTGCTACATCGTTTACCATCATGATAATCACCTATCCTTTGATTTATAAGGCCCGTAAGGGGTGTCGTTAAGTTATAACAAGATATACCACAATAAGTGGTGAATGTAAGGAAATTATACAATATGTATGGCTGTTAGTCAATAGAAATACTATATGTTGTTGTTTGCCCACGGAGTTATCCACAAGAAAAAGGGAGATAGAGCCGGTTTTCACTGAGCAAAAAAAATTATCCACAGATTGTTAAAGGGGCAATCTGTGGATATCCTGTACAAAGAAAAGCGACCGAATTTAGTTCTCTTGTTGAACAATGGTTCGGATGGGAAAGGGAATTTCTATCCCTTCTTTCCGGAACCTGGCGGTCAGGGCCTTAATGAATTCGTGTTTGAGACGGAACTGGTTATCGAAACGGGAAGAGTGGAGAAAGACATTGAAGTCGATGCTGCTGTCACCGAAGTTGTAGAAGCGTACCGTGGGTTGGCGGTCTTCGTCCAATTCTTCATTGAGTTCGGTAAGGACTTTGCGGGCCACTTCCAGGGTTACATCTTCAACCCGCTGCAGGTCACTGTCATAAGCTACCCCTACGGGAATTTTTAACACGATGTCCTGACGGGGCATGCTGTAGTTGGTGATGATGGAGGAAGCGATTTTCTGATTCGGGATGACGACCATATTGCCTTCACCTACAGGAACGATGGTGGTAAAACGCCAGGTGATATCGGTAACGCGTCCCTCTTCGCCAGAGCTTAGATGAATGTAATCACCAAGACGCAACTGTTTGGAGAGAATCAAGTGCAGGCCAGAGAAGATATTGGCCAAGGTTTCCTGCAGCGCTAAGGCGACGGCCATACCACCGACACCTAAAGCGGTAAGGATGGGGGCAATAGAAATGCCGTAGTATTGGAGAACGACCAAAATGCCCATGGCATAGATGATGCCATTGACAATGGCGTTTAGAAGGGTGGTTTTAGGCATTTTTTGCTGTGAGCGTTCGATTTGCATGTCAATGATGCCGCTGACCGTACGGGCAATAACCCGGGTGATGGTGAGGATAATCACCGTGAAGAGGATATAGGAAAAGATTTTAACCAGTGGCTCAATGATGTCGATGGTATTGACAATCCAATAGAGTCCCACCACCAGACAGAAGGAAATGGGCACGCCCTGCAGGGCGTTGATCAGGATATTTTGCCAGCTGGTTTCATCTGTGGACAATCGCTGCATGATCCGTTTTTTAATCATGCGGTTCAAGGTTATACCGGCAGTAAGGGCTGCTAACAGGATACACAACGGTACAATCAGCATTTCCAGTAGATGCGTCCAGTCGAACCAGTTCATCCATTCCATATTCAACAAAGCAATTCCTCCTTTGCGTTTCTTGCTTGAAATAAAAAATCTCCCTCATTATACTATATATAGAAAAAAAAGAATAGTGAGGAGGATATTATGGCTGAAATTTTAATCGAGGGTGTTCGTTTGCGTCTGCGTCGGGCGATGAAAAAGGATTTGGATTTTATTATAGATTTGGAATATCATCCGGATAATTTGCCCTATATCGTGCCCTTTGACCGGGAGTTTCACGAGAAAATCATCACCAGTGGTGAAGCCTCTATGGATGTGATTGTGGAGGAAGTGGATAGTGGTGAAGCAGTGGGGTATTTCCTCGTGGCTGGGTTGAAAACAGAGGCCAGGGAAATGGAGTGGACTCATGTGATTATTGCCAAGAAAGGGAAGGGATATGGTCATGAGGCCATGCAGCTGCTGAAAAAATGGTGTTTCAGCGTAAAGCATTTTCATCGGGCCTGGTTGGATTGTAAGGATTATAATGAGCGGGCATTGCATCTCTATGAACGTGAGGGCATGGTACGGGAAGGCTTAATTCGTGAAACAATCATCACCAATGGCGTGTATGAGAATCTGGTGATTTTAGGGATTCTTGACCGCGAGTATAAAGAGCGGTTGGCGGTCGGCAAGGAGCTGGCTTAATCCATTAGCGATTTAGGTGGTTTATGCGCCAGTGCCATTATGCGATAAGGGGACACATATAGACATGTGTCCTTTTATTGTACGATAAATTACGATACAATAAGAATAACGAAGGGGTAATAGAAGGAGGTCTTTTCATGGACGCACAGGAAATATTAAGTAGAGTTGATCATACGTTGCTGAAGCAGACAGCAACGTGGGAGGATATTAAGCGAATTTGCCAGGAGGCAGTGGCATATCATACCGCAACGGTTATGGTTCCTTCTTGTTTCGTTGCAAAGATTCGGGAAAATTATGGCGGTAAGCTGAAAATTGCAACAGTGGTGGGATTCCCGAACGGTAATTGCAATACGGCAGCTAAGATCGCGGAAACGGCTCAAGCATTGGCTGATGGTGCTGAGGAAATCGATATGGTCATCAATGTGGGAATGCTCAAGGCTGGTGAAACAGAATACGTTACGGAGGAAATCCGTGCCTTGAAGCGTCTCTGTGGTGAACGTGTACTCAAGGTGATTGTGGAAACCTGCTTCCTGACGGAAAAAGAAAAAATCGCGGCTTGCAAATGTGTGACGGAGGCTGGTGCGGACTTCATCAAAACGTCCACGGGTTTCGGTTCGGCAGGAGCAACCCTTGAGGATATCAAGCTGTTCAAGGAACATATTGGCCCCCAGGTGCAAATGAAGGCTGCAGGCGGCATTCACACCCGAGAGGAAATGGAAGGGTTTATCGCAGCGGGATGCACCCGCCTGGGCGCCAGTGCTGCAGTGAAGGTATTGAAGGACGAGGTGGATAAATGATGGGTAAGTTCAAGAGAGCCTTTGTCATTGTTTTGGATAGTTATGGCATCGGCCAGGAGCCGGATGCAGCAGAATTTGGGGATGGTGTCTGCAATACGCTGAAATCGATTGTGGGTTCCAGCAAATATGCTACACCGAATATGAAAAAGCTGGGCTTGTTCAATATTGATGGTGTGGATTGTGGTGAGCCGGTGGACAACCCATTGGGCAGCTTTGCCCGTCTGCGGGAACTTTCCCGGGGAAAGGATACCACCACTGGCCATTGGGAGATTGCTGGTATCGTGTCTGAACGGCCCATGCCTACTTATCCAAATGGGTTCCCGGCTGACCTCATTGCGAAACTGGAAAAGGCCTTCGGCAAGAAGATTCTCTGCAATAAACCCTATTCTGGTACTGCGGTTATTCATGATTACGGCCAGGAACAGGAAAAGACTGGCGGTTTGATTGTCTATACTTCTGCGGACAGTGTGTTCCAGATTGCTGCTAACGAAGCAGATGTATCGGTGGATGAGCTCTATGGCTATTGCAGGACGGCTCGGGAAATCCTGCAGGGGGAGCACGGCGTAGGCCGGGTCATTGCCCGTCCCTATGTGGGGGAATACCCCAATTATCAGCGGACTTCCCGCCGCCACGATTTCTCTCTTGACCCTACGGGCGATACCATGATGGATGCTCTTTCCCGCAAGGGCTTAGCCACCATTGGGGTGGGTAAGATTTCGGACATCTTCGCTGGCCGCAGCGTCAGCCGTTCGTTGGGAATCAATAAAGATAATGTGGATGGCATGGAAAAGACCCTGAAATTGATGGATGAGGATTTTGAGGGACTGTGTTTTGTAAACCTGGTGGACTTTGATATGCAGTATGGTCATCGCCGGAATGTTGATGGTTATGCTGAAGCTGCTACGGTTTTTGATCGCCAGCTAGGTGAATTCATGGCAAAGATGCGGGATGATGATGTGTTGATGATTACCGCTGATCACGGCTGTGATCCCGGGGCACCGGGAACGGACCATACCCGGGAATATATTCCGCTCTTGATTTATGGTAAGCATGTTAAGGCGGGAATCAACTTGGGAACTTATCCCACCTTTGCCATGATTGGCGCTACTATTTCCGATATGTTTGGTTGTGACTTGAAGACCAAAGGTGAGAGTCTGTTGCCGCGTTTTGTCCAAGATTAATCTTATGAAAAGAGGCTGTTTCTGATGAGAATGTATGACCTGATTACCAAGAAAAAACATGGCGAAGTTTTGACGGATGAAGAAATCCAATTTATGATTGATGGCTATGTGAAGGGCGAAATTCCTGATTATCAGATGTCCTCCATGTTGATGGCCATTTGGTTCAATGGCATGACCGATCATGAAATCACTCAGCTTACCATGGTGATGGCAAAATCCGGTGATATGATTGATCTTTCGGCTATTGCTGGCAAAAAGGTGGATAAGCATTCCACTGGCGGTGTGGGGGATAAGACGACGTTGATTGTCGGTCCGATTGTCGCTGCTTGCGGTGGCAAGGTGGCAAAGATGAGTGGCCGTGGATTGGGGCATACCGGTGGAACCGTGGATAAGCTGGAATCCATTCCGGGGTACCGCACGGTTTTGGATCGCAAGGAGTTCTTTGATACGGTAAATAAATGCGGTATTAGTCTTATCGGTCAGTCCGGTAATCTGGCACCGGCTGATAAGAAACTCTATGCACTGCGTGATGTAACGGCAACTGTTGACAGCATCCCCCTGATTGCGTCCTCCATCATGAGTAAGAAACTGGCGGCAGGCAGCGATTGTATCCTGTTGGATGTAAAGACTGGCAGCGGTGCCTTTATGAAGACTTTGGATGATTCCATCAAGCTGGCGCAAACCATGGTAGCCATCGGGGAAGGTGCAGGACGCCGCACCGTTGCACTGATTACCGATATGGATACGCCGTTGGGGTTGGGCATTGGCAATAGCCTGGAAGTCATCGAATCCATGGATGTGCTCAAGGGCCATGGTCCGGCAGATCTGACGGAGGTTTCCCTGCAGCTGGCCGCGAATATGCTCTATCTGGTGGGCAAAGGAAATCCGGAGGAATGCCGTAAGCTGGCAGAAAAATCCATTGCGGATGGTTCGGCCTTTGAAACCTTCTGCACCATGGTTCGGGAACAGGGCGGTGACGACAGTGTGCTCCGGGATTATACGAAGTTTACGCAGGCTCCCTTTAAAGCGGAAATCAAAGCGGAAAGCGATGGCTTTATCACGAAGATGAATGCCGAGGCAATCGGTGAGATGTCCGTAATCCTGGGAGCTGGCCGCGAGACCAAGGAAAGTGATATTGATTTCTCTGCTGGCCTTATGCTGCATAAGAAATATGGCGATGCCGTGAAAAAAGGCGATGTGTTGGTAACGATTTACACGTCGAAAGAGACTGCTCTGAAGAGCGCAGAGGATCTGTACCGCAAGTCTGTAGTTGTTGGCAAGACCGCTCCGGAAAAGAAACCTTTGGTTTATGCTCGTGTGGAGAAGGATAAAGTCGAAAAGTATTGAGGGAGTGTTTCCTGTGGAAGATAAAGAGTTAATCGCGGAGGCGAAAAAGTATCGGGAGTTTTCCTACAGTCCGTATTCTAATTTCAAGGTTGGAGCGGCTGTACTCATGAAATCCGGCAAAGTCTATGGAGGCTGCAATATTGAAAACAGCAGCTTCCCGGTAACCAACTGTGCGGAGCGTACAGCCATCTTCAAAGCGGTATCGGAAGGTGAGAAAGATTTCGCAGCAATTGCCTTGATTGCAGATACTCCAGGGCCCTGTGCGCCCTGCGGTGCCTGTCGCCAGGTCATGGTGGAATTTAAAATACCCCGCATCATTATGGCTAACCTCCAAGGCGATGTGAAAGTAGTGACACTGGAAGAACTTATGCCCTATGCTTTTACGGAGTTTTAATACATATTGACAATAAACAGGGATTTGTGCGAAAATAGGACACGTGTCCTATTGACGCATGAAATCTAAAAGGGGAATGTATTATGTATTTAGTGGTAAACCTTATCGGTATTCTGGTATTTGTAGCCATTGGGGTTTTGTTGTCCAAGAAGCGGAAGGCTATACAATGGCGATGTGTAGGTGCTCTGTTGGCCCTCAATGTGTTTTTGGCTTGGTTTTTAACTTCGTTTTCCATTGGTCGCGAAATTATCGTAGCAGCTGCGGCTGGTTTTAACTGGCTGGTCAGCGTGGCCTATGAAGGGATTGCCTTTGCCTTCCCAGACTGGGTTCACGTGCCGCAGATGAACTTTTTCACTTCGGCCCTGCTGCCTATCCTGCTGGTGGTACCTATGTTCGATATTCTAACCTATATCGGGGTACTGCCCTTTATCATCCGGTGGGTGGGCAAGGTTCTGGCTTTTCTGACCCGGGCACCAAAGTTTGAATCCTTCTTCGCTATCGAAATGATGTTTTTGGGCAATACTGAGGCTTTGGCGGTATCCAGTCTTCAGTTGAAACGCATGAAGGCCGATCGTTGCCTGACCTTGGCCATGATGTCCATGAGCTGCATCACGGCAGCCATGGTTGGTATTTATATCAAGATGATGCCCGGCGAATTCATTTTGACGGCAATTCCCTTAAATGTCATAAATGCTTTGATTGTCACCAATATCCTTCATCCGGTGAAGATATCTGCTGCTGAAGATACAGTAGCTACTGTAGGTGATGACGGTGAGGAAAAAGAGCCCTTCTTCTCCTTCCTGGGCAATAGTATCTTAGGTGCTGGCCGCCTGATCCTGATTATCTGTGCTAATGTCATCGCTTTTGTGGCTCTGGCCAAGCTTATCGATATGCTGCTGGTATTGATTCACCCGTCGATTACGTTGGAAAATATGCTGGGGTGCGTGATGTTTCCCTTTGCTTGGCTTATGGGGTTGGAGAGCGGGGAAGCTTTTCAACTGGCCCAGCTTATGGGAACAAAGCTGGTTACCAACGAATTTGTCGTTATGCTGAGCGTACAGGATACACTGTCCACGTTTAGCCGGCATATGCAGGGGGTTCTTACGGTATTTGTTACATCCTTTGCCAATTTTGCAACGCTCGGTATGATTATCGGCTGCTTTAAGGGCATGGTAGATGATGATAAAAATGAACTTATCTCCCGCAATGTAGCCTATATGCTGCTATCCGGTATTTTGGTGTCTTTGCTATCTGCAGGCATCGCAGGTCTCTTTATCTGGTAAATATGAGCCTCCCTTCGGGGAGGTTTTTTGTCTATCGACAAAATTTGAACAGTGGCGTTATAATGATAGCGTAGTTGCTTTGGATTTGACGAGGTGGTCGAATGATTAAACTTATCATGTCGGATATGGATGGTACATTGTTGGATGAGAACGGTCAGCTGCCGAAAGGGTTTGCCGATATTGTCCGGCAGTTAAGGGAACGAGGTGTTCTTTTTGCTCCATGCTCCGGGCGGCAGTATTATTCCTTATTGGAAACATTTAAGGGGTATGAGGATGAATTCCTGTTTTTTGCAGAAAATGGAACGATGGTACGTTATCATGACCGGGAATTGTTCTCCAGCACCATGCGCCGCAGCCTGGGGATACAGGCATTGAAATCCACGGAACAGCTGCCCCAGGTATATGAAGTCTTTTGTGGCAAAAAGGATGCCTATGTATTGCGCGATAAGATGACGGAATCCTTCGCAGCGGAATTGGGCAAATATTATACCCATTCGGCGGTGGTAGACTGTTTCGAGGACATTGATGATGAAATGATTAAGGCATCTTTCTTTGATGCAGAGGGAAAAGCTGGAACCCGTATTTATCCTGTGCTGGAAAAATATCGGGGGCCGTTCCAGGTGGCTACTTCCAGTGATTATTGGGTGGATATGATGAATTTTGACATCAATAAGGGCATAGCCATCCAGCAGGTGCAGAAGCGGCTGCGTATCTCGCCTATGGAATGTGCGGCTTTTGGGGATTATATGAACGATGCCGAGATGATGAGTTCTGTTTATTACAGTTTCGCCATGGACAATGCGCATCCGGAAATCAAAAAGCTGGCGCGTTTTCGTACTGCCAGTAACAAGGAACATGGTGTGCTGCAGGGGATACAGAAATTGATTGACGATGGATTGTGCGGGTGAGGTGAGAGTATGCGGGCAGATTATCATATGCACTTTGAAAAGGGATCCTATGATGAGGATTGGGTAGAAGGATTTTTTCATCAGGCAAAATTATTGGGCTTGGATGAAATTGGCATTTCGGAGCATTCGCATACCTTTCCGGAATTTGAAAGTCTTTACTATGACGATTTGATTTTGGATGATTCTTTTGTGGGGCAGTTTCAGAAGAAATGGCTAAAGTCCAATAAATTCAAGTATACGCTGGATGATTACTTCAACTTCATGGCGAAGCTGAAGAAAAAACATTTGGTAAAGACAGGAATTGAGGTCTGCAATTTCCAAAATCAGGAAGCGGTGGGGGACATCCTTAAAGAATATCCCTTTGATTACGTGATTGGTTCGGTTCACTTTCTGAATGGCTGGGCGTATGACTCGGCTGAAATCATGGCGCAGTGGGATAAGGAAGACCTGGCCGACGTTTATGAGGAGTACACCCAGGAGGTGGAAAAATTGGCGGCGGCTGGTCTTTATGATGTGCTGGGGCATCCGTATAATATTCGGTTATTCCATTATATCCCTGAATTTGATGCTACTCCGTATCTGATCCGGGCAGTGGCTGCTTTGAAGAAGGCCAATATGGTGGTGGATATCAATACGGGAACATTTTATCGTTATCCCATTGCAGAAATCACACCTTATTATAAGTTTATGCGGGTAGCCTCCCAGGAAGGCTTACCGGTAATTATTACTTCCGATGCACACAAACCGGAGGATTGTGGAGCTTATCATGATGAAGCCGTGACCTATGCTCGGTCATACGGCTATGAAACAACCATCCGGTTTACCCAGCGGCAGAGGGAAGTAGTTTCCTTGGAATAGCAGGAATAACCGCCAGTTTTTCGCTCACGAAATGCTGGTGGCAAAAATAAATATTCAGATAATAAAATATCTTAAAAACATATTGACAAAAATCTCGAGTTAGAGTAAAATGAAAGTGTATCAAGAGATGAAGCTTATATGCAGAACTGAAAAGTATCTGAAAATTTTTCCATATTTTCATCAGAGAACCCTTAAGTATTTTCGGAAAAATCTCGATATATCTTGTAGAAAAAACCATGGAAACAGAGTACAGGGGATTGTACTTGTAGTGACGGCTGACGAGAAAACCGTGGATGGTTGCTCCATCAACAGTCAGTAAGAGTCACGAGTTTTTGATACAAGGAGAGATAAATCATGAAAGTACAAATTTGTTCGCAATGGATGGAAGATGTTTTTATCCCTGTTCGCGTCAAACAGTTCACCAAGGCTGCAAAGCTGTTAGGTCATAGCGACTTTAGTGCTTATGCAGGTGGACAGGACCTGGCCGACCTGGTTCAGATGGGCCGTAAGTCTACTGAACGGCAGGTAGTAGCTGAATGGCTCGATAGCCGTGGAATTGCTGGTGCGACTGCCGGGGTTGCATGATGGAAATATGGAAAAAGGGCACTCCCCTCGTAAGATGGGAAGTGCCCAATTTATTTTTTAATGCATATTTTTCCTGGATGGTGGTAAGGGAATATCCAGGGGGACTGTGATGACAGCGCTAGCGGCCTCGCGCATTTGCGCGGGGCTTTTTTGTGCCCAGATGGTTTGTATAGCCAGCCGATAGGCCTGCTCGTCTAAAGGAGATTTTTTTTGCGTTGCTACGTGCTTTTGCAGGATTGCCATAAATTCTGCAGGGATGGGAACATTTCGTTGGGCCAGCAGGATTTGCAAGGGGGTATCCACTAAATACAGATGCAAGGTGGAATCTGCCAAACTCTTTTCCGTGGGATAAAATTCGGGATTTATGCCCGCTAGGGAGAAGGGGGCGTCGCCCCAGCCTTCCTTAAAAATGCCGTCAATCTGATAAAGGAAGAACAGGAGATCGTCCTGTTCATAGAGGGCCAGTTCCATCTTTCCCGTGCGGAAGGCTTCGGCAGCGATGACATCATGACGGGAAAGTTGCAGGATGAACATGCAGCCATTGGCATCGATTTGGAAGAGACCACCATCCTGCTGGTTTTTGATGGGAAGGGGAAATTTTTCCCCCACTTGGAAATTTGCATAATTGCTCATTGTTGGTTGCTCCTTTGTTTTGCTTGTTATTAGTGTATCATATTTTGAGAGGATTGTGCTATACTGTTTACATATAAGGAGTGGATGCGCGATGAGTTTGAATGATACAACCCGGGGAAATCGTTTGCATATCGGTTTATTTGGGCGGCGGAATGCGGGAAAGTCATCCTTGATTAATGCTTTGACCGGTCAAGAGGCTGCTACGGTGTCGGAAATTCCGGGGACAACTACGGACCCTGTGTATAAGGCGATGGAACTGCATGGTATTGGACCGGTGGTGTTTATCGATACCGCAGGTTTTGACGATGAGGGTGAGTTGGGAAAGCTGCGCGTGGCTAGAACTAAACAGGCAGCCAGGGAAACGGATATTGCGCTATTATTGTTTTCCCAGGAAGAAATGGGGGAAGAACTTCATTGGCGGGAGTTCTTTCGTAAGCAAAATACGCCGGTAATTCCGTTGGTGAGTGGTGTAGATGCATGGCCAGACGGGGGTAAGGAACTGGCAGACACGGTGGAACGTGCTGCAGAAACCAGACCCCTGCTGGTTAGTGCGAAAAATAAGCAGGGGTTGGCAGAATTGTATCAGGAACTGATTCGTGCCTTGCCGGAGGATTATGAGCAGCCCTCCATTACTGGGACGTTATGTCAAGAGGGCGATACAGTAGTGCTGGTGATGCCGCAGGATATTCAGGCACCTAAAGGCCGGTTGATTCTGCCGCAGGTGCAGACTTTACGGGAATTGCTGGATAAAGGCTGCCGGGCCCTTTGCTGTACGACGGATAAACTGGCAGGAACCCTGGCTGGTCTAAAAGAATCACCGCAGTTAATCATTACGGACTCCCAGGCGTTTCGCGAGGTCTATCCATTGAAGCCTGAACATACCCTGCTTACATCTTTTTCTGTGTTGTTTGCGGCGTTTAAGGGGGATATGGATTACTTCTTAAAAGGTGCAGAGGAATTGCTCCAGCTTTCGCCTGATGCACATATCCTCATTGCTGAGGCCTGCACCCATAAACCCTTGCAGGAAGATATTGGACGAGTGAAGCTTCCCCGATTGTTGCGAAAGAAATTGGGGGAGGGGTTGCAATTGGATATTGTGTCGGGAAAAGATTTTCCTCGCAATCTGGAACGTTATGATTTGGTGATTCATTGCGGTTCCTGTATGTTTAATCGCAAATACGTGTTAAGCCGTGTTCAGGAAGCAAAGGAGCAGGGAATACCGATGACTAACTATGGCTTGTCCATTGCAGCCCTTTTGGGGATTTTACCGCAAGTAGCATTGCCCAATGGAAAAAAATACGTTAAAATGTAGGATGAACTTAAATTATAGGAAATGAAACATGAGGTGAACACTATGGATAAACGAATGTATAATTTAATCGGAATGGGTTTGCTGGCAGGCTCATTTCTCGTGATAAATCCTCAGTTGGTCCAGGCGGCACATATTGACTTTGAGCATCAGGCTCAGGAAGAAGCAACGGATACGAATAAGCAGCCTGAAGCCAAGGAACAATGGTATTGGCTGTCTTCTGACGATAACTATAGCAAGTATTTTGACCCGGATTCCGTGGTGATAACCCGCAACGTGGAGACTGCTCATGGAAAAGTACCTACAGAGATTCAGGTTTGGACGAAAACTGCTTATAGTTATGGTGGTGCCCAGGATACTTTAGCAGCGTATGGTCTTAATAAGAAATTTCCAGATGCTTCACAGCTTAACTTCAGTACGGCACAGTTGATTATTCGGCCGCAGTTTCGTACGGTACAGTGCGTAGCGGAGCATTTTTATAATGCTAAGGGGGAGGTCATTTGGTCTGAAGCCAATGCTGCGGCCAAGGAACGAGAGATCAATTCGCAGAATTTCAACGAAGATTTTTACGCGGCAGCGGTGGATCAAGCCTTTCATCAGAGTAGGGAAATGGAGCGGGTGAAGGCGAAGAATCGCTGGCTGACCGTATTTGATTCCACTACACCGGAGGGAATATATACCCATACGAAGGTGGATACATCCACCATGCGAATGCAGGGGAATAATCTTGTGTTCTGGCAGTGGCAGGAAGTAAAGGACAGCAATGGTCAGGTCATGGAAATCAAATTTCTGAAGATGGCTGTGAATCTGCCGCAGGCTACGGAAAAAGCTATTGCCGGTCAGTATTGGACACCAAAGTCCGGCTGGAAGTCCTTGGACGCTGCCATTGATGGGCAATATCGCATGATCAGCCGTACCAGCGAGGAATATCGATACGTGCTGGAATTGAGGAATTATGTGGAAAATCATAGTGCCTGGGTGCACCGTTATGGATTAGAATAAGGGGAGATTAGATGCCAATTAAGATACCCAATGCGCTTCCGGCAACGCATATTCTGGAAGGGGAAAATATCTTTGTGATGGATGCTGACCGAGCGTATAGTCAGGATATTCGTCCATTGAAAATCCTTATTCTCAACCTTATGCCCATCAAATATATTACGGAAACGCAGCTTTTGCGCTTGCTGGGCAATACCCCCTTGCAGGTAGAGGTGGATTTCATCTATACGGAAAGCTATACGCCTAGCCATACCTCTATGGATTATCTGGCCCAGTTCTATGGAACATTTGATGAAGTACGTCATAAAAAATACGATGGTATGATTATAACAGGTGCCCCCGTGGAAAATATGGCTTTCGAGGAAGTGGCCTATTGGGATGAAGTGGCGGAAATCATGGAGTGGAGCAAGACCCATGTATATTCTGTATTCCATATTTGCTGGGGGGCCCAAGCAGGTCTTTACTATCATTATGGGATTCCCAAGTATCAGGTGCCGGAGAAGATTTTTGGGGTATTCCCACATCATCTTTGTGTGGAACACGAAAAGCTTCTCCGGGGATTCGATGATATTTTCTATGTACCCCATTCCCGTCATACGGAGGAACATAAGGAGGATATCCTAAAGGTACCGGAACTTACAATCCTGGCGGAAGCCGAGGGGGTTGCAGGGCCCTATATCATTGCCAACCTGGAAAAACGTCAATTTTTTATTACAGGTCATGCTGAGTATGATCCAACAACCTTGAAACAGGAATATGATCGGGATTTTCAGGCGGGAATGAATCCTAAAATTCCCCAGAATTATTATCCTCAGGATGATCCCACCCAAAAGCCTATTGTGCGGTGGCGAAGTGTGGCACATTTACTCTTTGCGAACTGGCTGAATTACTACGTTTATCAGGAAACGCCGTATGAATTGGATGAACTCTATAAGGAGCAGGAGGATTGACTCCTTCAGTGTTTTTTCAGTAATTTGGTGTAGAATAAAAACGTTGTAAATAAAAGCTAGGAGGACTATCTATGAAGATGCGATGGGGCGCAGGATTTCTGGCCGCGGCTGTGTTATTTTTGGCGCAGCCACAGGCACAGGCCGATGAGGTGATTTCACCGGATATTTATCAGTGGGTTCAGTCCACCTCCCGTCAAAATTATTTTTTCAATAAACAGCACCTATATTTTGGACAGGATGATAAGGGCTTTCTCGATGCCAACATTGTATTGGTGCCGGTATTGAAGACCTATGATGCAGTGCAGATTCAGGATGTACAGGCTAAACGGCGCTGGAAGATGCTGCCAATGGAAGGTTATGAAGGCCTGGTGGGAACGGCCGAATATCTGTGCTTTGATTTGGCTAAGGATACCGTAACGGTTATTAAACATGAGGATTTAGATGCGGATTGGGGCGTGTTGAGTACCACCACATCCAATAAGGCCATCAAGATTGCAGAACTGTCGGAAAAAGACGTGGATGGTATTTTTTATCGGGCTATTTTGAAGTATATGCATAGCCATATTGATGAGATGGTAGAACGTACGGAAAAAGCCAAGCACGCCAAGGTTGATGATCAGGTAAAAAAGAAGATTGCCGAACTGAAGAAAGCAGCAGATAAAAAGCCGGTTCAGGATGTTCAGAATCATAAAAAAGACAAACAAAAGAAAAAACGGTGACCAAGGCAATTTTTAATCAAAATATAATCGGTTTGCAATGTTATTTTAATCTTTTCATGCGATATTACAAGTGAAGGTATAGCGATAGAGATAAAGTTATGAAAATGCTCTGTGCTGGCGCAAAGATTTTGGGGAGAAATGAGGGATTATGATGAACAGATTGGCAAAAGTATTGGGCTTCATGAGCCTGGTAGCTGCTTTGCTGGTAGCTTCCATGGCTACGGTGCTGGCAGCAGAAAACGTGGACTGGAATAAGAATGTGATTCGGGCTACGGGCGGCGGCGTTGCTCCTGCAAGTGCCAGAACCATGGCACAGGCCCGGATGATGGCACGGCGGGCGGCGATTACGGATGCCTACCGTCAGTTGGCAGAATATGTGGGCGGTGTCAATGTGGATTCGGAAACCACCGTGGATATGGCTGCTGTGCAGAGCGATGTGATCAAGACCCGGGTGCAGGCTACCATACGCGGTGCCCATATTGTATCAGAAGGTCAGACCAGTGATGGTGGCTATGAAGTGACCATGGAAGTACCGATGTTTGGCGTGTCCTCTTTGGCTGGTGCTGTTCTTGACCGTCCGGCGGCAATCGAGTCCTTCCCCGAACAGACTCCGGATGTTTTGCCGGCCCCGGTGGAACCCTATAGCGGTGGCGGTTGGACGACGCCCAGTTCTACGACGGGAAGCAGTCAGGGCAGTTCGGCAGCACCGGCTCCTGACGGCAGGGCCATTGGCAATTTTACAGGTTTGATTGTGGATTGCCGTGGCTTGGGGTTGAAACCCGTAATGAGCCCGGTAATCAAGAATATCAGTGGACGTCCGATTTACGGCTATAAAAATCTTGATTATGACAAGGTAATCGAAACGGGTATGGCGTCTTATGTACGAGAGATGACCGATGCTACCCGCGCCGGCAGCAATCCTTTGATTGTTCGTGCCATTGATGTAGAAAACCACGGCGGTACGCCTATTCTGTCCGTAGCGGATGCAAACCGCGTTCTCATTGAAAATGGGGCAACCCACTTCCTGGATAATACCAGAGTGGTGTTCTTGCGGTAAATTACTATATGAAAAGGGCTCTTATTGCAATGTTTTTGCAGTAAGAGTCCTTTTTGATGGGAGTCAGAATCCAATTTATGTAAAAAATAGCTGGATAGATTGAGGAGACAGTAAAAAGAGTCCAACAAAATGTTAGTGGAGAGATTCCAGTTGTTCCAATACGTTCAGAGAATTCATATAGTGTTGCTCTATTTTTAGCTCTAGTTGCACAAAAAAGGTTCCAGCAAAATGCTGAAACCCTTGAATTTTCTGGTGCGTCAGGAGGGATTCGAACCCCCGACCCACGGCTTAGAAGGCTTATACGTTAATTTTATTACATTCATTAAATTTGTCCAGCCTTTAAAATCAAGGCTTCACGAATAGCTGATTTCCATGTTTTCCATGAAAATCAGCTATTTTTTTTGCTAATGCCCCACCTGATGCCCCACTAAATTGGTCTTTATATAGGGAGTTTATCCGGTTCCTTTGAATGCAATTTAGTGGATTTTTATGCAGTTTGTATTGGGCCGGCACCTGTCAGAACGAATAGATGGGGATAGACACGTTCACTTTATCTGCTGTATAATGAAGATGAAGAAAGGGCGAGTAATATGGCGTATACAATCAAACCTTGGGAAGAACTGACCATACAGGACGATTACATGTTCAAGCTGGTCATGAGCCGTAAACGCATCTGTAAAAAGATGCTGGAGAAGATTCTCAAAATTAAAATTCGCGATATAAAATATCTGGAGGAAGAAAAGACCATAACGGCTACCTACCAGAGCAAGGGGATTCGTCTGGATGTCTATGTGGAAGATGAGACGCACACAGTCTATAACGTAGAAATGCAGGTGCGCAAGCTGACGGATGCGGCGTTGTTCAAGCGTCCCCGTTACTACCAGTCGATGATTGATGTTGACTTGCTGGCCACGGGGGCTGAATATGATGAGCTGAATGATACTTACATCATATTCATCTGTCCTTTTGCAATTCTGGATGAACAGAGACACATCTATACATTCCGTAACTATTGCACAGAAGATAAGAATATCCTGATGCCGGATGGTTCCACCAAAGTGTTCCTCAGCACCAAGGGAAATATGGATGATGTTACGCCAGACGTTAAAGCATTCTTGGACTATGTGGATGGAATAATTAGCAATGATGAGTTTGTTCAGGAGTTAGACCAGGAAATTAAGGACGTAAAGACTATCGAACGGGAGAGGAGGAGCTATATGACTTACGAGATGAAAATGCGCGAAATGCGTAATATAGGACTGGAAGAAGGCCGCGAAGAAGGACGTAAGGAAGGACGTAAAGAAGGATTGGCAGAAGGATTGGCAGAAGGCCGCGCAGAAGGTCATGCTGAAGGACGTGCTGAAGCTGCGCAGGAAGGAATGCAGAATGTTATAGCTACGGTGAGAGACCTTAATCTTGATAAGGATGTAGCTGTTCAGCAACTGATAAAGAGGTATTCTTTGACACAGAACGATGCAGTGGAATTTGTGAATAATAAATGGTAAACTGAGAAGGTCGTACAGAGAAAACTGTGCGGCCTTTTTTCAGGCCACGTGAATATGCCGAAAATTAATTGCATATTATAAATATGAAGTAGATTTATGACATCACTGATGCTCATCGCCGACTAAGCGATGGGCTTATTTTTATGAAAAAATTTTATGCTAAATCGCAAAACGACATGTAGCGTCGTAGCGATGTTGTATTATGTTGGTAAGTTTATGAGAAAGGAGGTGTGAGCGAATGAAACCAACGTTGCGCATAGTGCACTTGTTTTGTAGGCTGCTGCAACGGGAACGATTGAATCGGGAAAATGTTTATAATGGGCCTAGAGATTCAGACCAGTACTTTAAAATTTAAGCGCGCATGATATAGTATAGAGTAACGAATGGAGGTCACACTATCATGCAAAGAAAGAAGTACAGTGCTGAATTCAAAAGCAAGATTATCCTGTCAATCCTTCAGGGCGATAAGGAATTCAACGTCATCTGTTCTG
>NZ_JAILPX010000120.1 GCF_024699275.1 Selenomonas sp. | reverse complement strand
TGGAAGCTGACCATATCGAAGAATTTACGCATCTCAACATGGATGTGGACTATGTTACCTGTCCGCGGGTATTTCGTAACCTTTCCATGCAGCATATATTGGTGATGGAATATGTGGATGGTATCTGTATTGACGATTTTGCCAAGCTCAAGGAGCGAGGCTATGATATCAATACGTTGGGACGGCGCTTGGGGGAAAACTATGTTCGGCAGATTATCGAAGATGGTTTTTTCCATGCGGATCCGCATCCTGGCAATATTTGGATTCGCAATGGCCGCATTGTCTGGCTGGATTTAGGGATGATGGGGCGGCTTTCGTCTCGTGACCGGTCGGCTATCCGCAAGGCGGTGTATTCCTTGGCGCATCATGATACCTTTGAAATGAAGTCAGCGGTGCTTTCTTTAGGAATTGTTAAAGGGAAGATTAACCATACGGCGCTCTATCAGGATATTGATGCCATGCTGGCCCAGTATAGTAGTCTGGACTTTAGTGAATTGCAGATGGGTGTTTTGACCCGTCAGATTATGAACCTCATGCGGGTACATCATATCGTTTGTCCGCAGGGGCTTTCGATGTTTGCGCGTGGTGTGTTGACCGTAGAAGGTGTCATGCGGTTATGCTGCCCAAAGGTCAGCTTCGTGGAAATTTTTGCCCGCAGTTTGGCGGTGGATTACAAGAAGAATTTTGACTGGAAGGACGAAATCGAAAAGGCCAAGCAGGAGGGCTTGATGCTGCTCAAAAAATCGGCTCAGCTGCCCGAACAGATTTCGGATATCCTCAAGATGACCATGAGCGGCCAGACCAAGGTAAATCTTGATGTCACTGGTTCGGAAGAACCCTTGCGGCATCTTGATCGTATGATAAACAAGGTGATACTTGCGGTATTGGTAGCAGCGTTGCTGTTGGGCTCAAGTACCATTTGTACCACGCAGATGACACCGAAAATCATGGAAATCCCGTTATTGGGATTTTTGGGATATTTGATTGCATTTGTACTCAGTTTAAGAATCATTTGGGAAATTCATAAGGGAGCATAGGAGGAATGACTTATGAGAGGAATTCGCGGCGCAATTGTCGTAGGTGAGAATAAAAAAGAGGAAATCTGGCAGGCCGCCAAGATGCTGCTTTCTCAGATTTTACGGCGCAATAAAGTGAAGCCTGAAGATATCGGGGCTTGCATCTTTAGTTCTACCGGAGATTTGACGGCTGGATTCCCCGCAACTGGTGCGCGGCAGATGGAAGGTTTTGATAAAGTGCCTCTGTTTGATACGCGCGTGCCGGAGGTGGATGAATCCATGGAGCACTGCATCCGAGTTTTGCTTTTGGTGGATACCGACATCAAGCAGGCGGATATTCAGCATGTTTATATGGGCAAAGCACAGGAACTGCGTCCTGATTTGCGGAACTTCTAAGTTTCGTTTTGCGAAAACGTAATTAGCAATAATCGTTTGTTAAAATATTATAAAAGAAATTAATGGAAAATGCGCAAAGGTACTGTACATTTTCCATTTTTTTTTGTAGAATGGTGTTTGTGATAAAACGAATCTTGTTTCAGGTAAGGAGAGATCACATTGAGTAACATCGATACCACTTGTGTAAATGCTATCCGCGTTCTGGCCGCTGATGCAGTGCAGAAAGCAAATTCCGGTCATCCTGGTCTGCCACTCGGCAGTGCTCCTATGGCTTATGAGCTCTGGGCTAACCACATGAATCATAATCCGAAGAACCCTCAGTGGACTAATCGTGACCGGTTCATCCTGTCTGGTGGTCATGGTTCTACGCTGCTGTATTCCCTGCTGCATTTCTTCGGTTATGGCCTGACGATGGACGATATGAAGAACTTCCGTCAGGATGGTTCGCTTACTCCGGGGCATCCGGAATATGGTCATACGGTAGGCGTGGAAGCTACGACTGGCCCGCTGGGTGCAGGCATGGGCATGGCTGTAGGTATGGCAATGGCAGAAGCACATCTGGCCGCTGAATTCAATCAGCCTGGTTACGATGTGGTTGACCATTATACCTTCGCCCTCGGCGGCGATGGCTGCATGATGGAAGGTATTTCCTCCGAAGCCTTCTCCCTGGCTGGTACGCTCGGTCTCTCCAAGCTGATTGTTCTTTACGATTCCAACAACATCTCCATCGAAGGCAGCACGGATATCGCCTTCACGGAAAATGTGGAAAAACGCATGCAGGCTTTCGGCTTCCAAACGCTGACGGTTGAAGATGGTACGGATCTGGCTGCTATTGGTGCGGCT
>NZ_JAILPX010000116.1 GCF_024699275.1 Selenomonas sp. | reverse complement strand
GCGGTCTTTACTATATTGATTATTTCTGTTAAAGTATTGTTCATGGGAATCCTGTTTCTTGTGTTTTTAGTGCATACACCATGATACAGGGTTTCCTTTTCTATTGCAAACAATCGACCGAGAAATATTTTACACTAAGCCAAATTTCCCAGCCATTCCTCTTCCGGAACGGCCGCAAGATTCTCCCCATGGACTGGCAATTTCAACGGCCGCAAATCCAACTCCCGGGGACGCCATCTGCGCACACATTCTTCTTCCTCCCCGGTCAGAAACTGGGGAGCAGATATACAGGACAGCTGGCAAAATCCCAGGTCACGAATCCACTCGTCCAACCTGCTCGTGATTACCAACGTCTGACTCTCCGACATAGCAGGATTTGCCTTGCATATTCTGGTATTCCCCAACGGGTCGAGCAAAATTTCCCCATTGACCGTCTCGGGAGACAATCCAAAACCAAACAGTTCATCTTCTCCCACACGCCCTTTGCGCTCAATCCACACCAGCATAGCAATCACTCCTCTCCTCTTTAGGAATATATTCATCTGGTTTATCTTACCCTATTAAAATTAGACATTTTTTATCAATATCCTTTATTTTCAGCCTTATCTGACATAGATTTTCTAACAAAAAAAGCGCCTCCTTACATAGGAAGCGCTTTGCTTTGCACATTATTTCAGAAGTTTACAAACCAGCTTCTTGTTTCAGCACCTCTGCCTTATCCGTATGTTCCCAAGGCAGATCCACATCGGTACGGCCAAAGTGACCATAGGCTGCTGTCTGTTTGTAAATGGGGCGGCGTAAATCCAGCATCTTGATGATACCTGCCGGACGCAAGTCAAAATGCTTGCTCACCAACTCTTCAATCTTCTCTTCTGCCACTTTGTTGGTACCAAAGGTATCCACCATAACAGAAACCGGATAAGCTACGCCAATGGCATAGGCCAGCTGGATTTCACACTTATCGGCCAGGCCTGCAGCCACGATGTTCTTGGCCACATAACGGGCAGCATAGGCTGCACTTCTGTCCACCTTCGTGGGGTCTTTACCAGAAAAAGCACCGCCGCCATGACGAGCCCAACCGCCATAGGTATCCACAATGATTTTACGGCCCGTAAGACCGGAATCGCCTTGGGGACCGCCGATAACAAACTTGCCCGTGGGATTGACGAAAATACGGGTTTCCTCTTTGAATAAATCAGCCGGCACAACAGGCTTAATTACATATTCAATGAGATCCTTGCGAATCTGTTCCAAGGTCACATCTTCATCATGCTGCGTGGAAATAACGATGGTATCCACCGCCACCGGTTTGCCATCTTCATAGACAATGGTAACCTGGGTCTTGCCATCGGGACGCAGATAGCCAAGTGTACCATCCTTACGGACTTCCGTCAGACGGCGAGCCAGACGCTGAGCCAAAGCTATGGGTAAAGGCATGAATTCCGGCGTCTCATTGGTGGCGTAACCAAACATCATGCCCTGATCACCAGCACCTACTGCCTCAGCCTCTTCCAGCTTGCCTTCACGGGCTTCCAATGCCTGGTTAACGCCCTGAGCGATATCCGGAGACTGCTCATCCAAAGACACCAGAATACCGCAGGTCTTGCAGTCAAATCCATAAGCCGCATCGGTATAACCAATTTCTTCCACCGTATTGCGAATAATCTTGGGAATATCCACATAGCAGTTGGTAGAGATTTCCCCTACCACATGAACCTGGCCCGTGGTCACCAAGGTTTCACATGCCACACGGCCCTGGGGATCCTGGGCGATGATGGCATCCAAAATGCTGTCCGAAATCTGATCCGCCATCTTATCCGGATGACCTTCCGTAACCGATTCCGACGTAAACAACATACGTTTCTTGCTCATTTTTTCCTCCTTGTTGCAAACAATCGCTGAATCGTCTCCTATTCCGCTCGGCAAAAAGAAAAGGCTCTCCTATGAGAGCCTTTCATCTTCACTCTCATCTTATAGGACTTTGCCTAAAGGAATTGGCACCGTTTCACCTTCGGTGAGGGTTGCCGCAGCTTCATCGGGCCTATCCCTCCACTGCTCTGGATGAGTTCATATTCAGCTTTAATCGATAGATTTATCATACTCCATAAAAATGAATCTGTCAACTAAAATATGAACCATATTCATTTTTATGGATAGCTACTAGAAATTTTTGCGGATAACCAGCTCAATGCTGTCGCCCTTCACATATACCCGCACATCATCGGCAATATTCGCCACAATGGATTTTTCCAGCTCATCCAAAGCTGCTTCCATATCGACATCCCCATCGCCACTTTTCACATCCTGCCGGTATTTGTCCAGGGACCACATATAGGAACCTGCCAGGGGAGCTACGCCTCCCATGCAGAGAATACTGCGGTCCGCAACATCAGGCGCAGCTCCCACCTTCATAAGCTGCAGGCTGCCTTCAATAAAGTCTTTGATCTTCCCCATGATGCCTACTGAGGCTCCGTTACGCTGTCGACTGGAAACATTGATCAGTCCCCGCTTGACCGCATAATCCAAGGGCTTTACCATATGAAGATGCAATTCACAATTCCATTTCGGCGTGCTCTCCATCCAGAAATCAGCAGCAAAGTCCTCCACCGTGGCCCGCACCATGCTCATGGTTTCCTCGGCCAGCAACCGGACCCGACGGGCACTACGCTCATCAAAGCCCATGAGATGACTGAATCCTTCCACCTCATCCAAGGCATCTTCCATACCATACCCCTGACTGTTAACCCTGATTTTGCTGATTTTCATGGCAACACCTCTTAATCCTCAATGGTCAGAAAATCAATGAAACCGGTCATTTCCAGTACATCCTTGACTTCCTTGCTCACATGAACGAGTTTCATGGAACCCTGCTTCTTCATGCGTTTCTGCGCCAAAAGCAGCACTCGAAGCCCTGCCGATGCCACATAAACCAATTCCTGGAAATCCAAGGTCAAATCCGTAACCCCAGTCAGATCATTTTGTACAACCTTGTCTAAATCCGGTGCAGTCACCGCATCTAAACGCCCGGATAAGATGAGTTTTAGTACTGTGCCATTTTGTTCTTTTTTGATTTCCATCGAGAAGTCTCCCTTCGCTCATTGATTGCGTATCTTAATTCTGAGTATTTCGTGTCCTTGCCTGTTTTTTCCTGCTAAAAAATGTTTTTCCGTATTGTTAAATTATTCTTTTTCTGCGTATAGGCATAGGTTACTTCATCCACATTCTTCTTAACCAGGAATATTCCCCAGCCACCAATCCCCCGTTCCTCCAAGGACTGTTCGGGATCCGGTTCTTCCCGTTCCAAAGGATTATAGGGAACACCCTCATCCTGAAACAACAGTTCGATGCTCCTTGGTCCCCCCTTTGTCTTTGCCTGGACTACCACCTTGCCCGTACCCTCTCCATAGGCATAATTGACAATATTGACAAATATTTCCTCCACTGCCAGTTCCAGCTGCATCTGCACCTTCATTGAAGGCAAGAGTGGAGCAAGCATCTCTTCCACGAACCCGTTGAGTTTAGGCAGATTATCTAGTTGTGCCTCGATCACGAGTTCCCGAGCTGTATCGTTTTCCATTATTTTGCCTCCTCTTTCTGCTGACCGCTATAGGACAAAATCAGCATGGTAATATCGTCCGACTGTTCCGCCGTGCCTACATGCCTTTCCAGATCCTGCTGGACCTGTTGCTGGATTTCCTGTAAACTCTTATCTTCCACGGGACAACTATTCAGGCATGTAAGCAGTCGTTTTTCACCATAGAGTTCTTCCGTTTCGCTTAAGGCCTCGGTTACGCCATCGGTATAGAGGAATAATTTGTCACCTGGATTCAACGTCGTCTCCTGACCAGTATACTCCATCTCTTCCATTCCGCCCAGCACAAAATTCTGCGCCACATCCATATACGCAAATCTTTGCTCCCGCTGACGATAAATCAGCGGTGGATTGTGGCCAGCACTTACATAAACGAATTTTCCCGTAACCAAATCCAGCATCCCCACGAAGGCCGTAACGAACATCATGGCGTCATTGTTCTGACACAACTGCTCGTTGGTGCAGGCCACCATCGCGGACAAGTCGCTCTCCCCGGTCATGGTCAGCGCAAAATTCTTGAGGATGGTCTTAGAAATCACCATAAAGAGAGCTGCCGGTACCCCCTTGCCGGAAACATCGGCAATGGTGATGACCACATGATTCTCATCCAACATGTAGAAATCGTAGAAGTCACCACCCACTTCCTTGGCAGCATGCATGGTCGCGTAAATATCAAAATCCGCCCGCTCCGGGAAGGGGGGGAATATATTGGGCAGCATGCTTTCCTGAATATTGGTGGCCACATTGAGTTCAGTGGCAATCCGCTCCTTCTCTGCTGTCACCTTGGTAAGGTTCTGCATATAATCCTGCAGCTCATCGGTCATGGCGTTGAAACAGATGGACAGATGTTCGATCTCATCTCCGGTATGAATATCCAGTTTCTTATCCAGATTGCCACTGGCAATTTCCCGCACGCCCTTGGACAAAGCCAAAATAGGATACACGAAACGATCTCCCATGCGCCGCCCCTGCCAGCTGACCACAGCAATCAGCAGCAGGATGACCAGCACCATGGCCAGAATTACCTTCGTCATGTAAGCATCCATATTGTCTACATTTTCCTGGGCAATCTGTAAAACATCCTGCCGGGCAGCCTGTTCCGACTGCAAGATTTCCTCACTATCCATAGAGGCCGCAAAACTCCAGCCGTTCTCTGCTACAGGTGCAAAGCCCAGATAATAGGTATGGCCCTCAATCTCCACCGTTTGGACTCCCTTTTCCCCTTGGGTCATCCGGTCAACCACAGCAGCAAAATCCCGATAAGGCGAATCCCGCAAATCCATCTGCGGGTCAACCGTTGCAAGCATCCCCGATTCATCCTTGAAAAAAATCATGTGCCCATCCTTATCCACGACAAAACAGGTTTCCGCCTGGGCATTGAGCACCAACTGACTGATGTTGTTGAGATACGTAGATATAGCTATCACGCCAGCAAAATTTCCCTGCTTCAGATAGGGTACTGTGCAGGCAATGCGCAGTTTTCCATTGAAGTCATCCGCATAGACATTGGTAAAGGATACTTTTTGCTGCTGCTGGGCCAATTTATACCAAGGACGGCTAGTGCCGTCAAAAGGGCGGGGAGCAGTTGCTTCCGCCGAAGGAAAACGCTCCGCCGAATCCGCATCCACTGAAATGGAAAAGCCATTGGCCGAGGTCACGGTAATGGCCGTCCCTTCCCCATTCATCCTGGCTACCTGCAGCATCAGGTCCTGCAGATTGGCCGTCAGTCCAATTTCTCCCTGCAGGGCATTGCGGTCAGCCCAGGAGGCAAACTCCAACTGCGGAACGAACTTCCCGTTATTTTCCCGGCGCGGCCCCTCCACCACACGAGGCGAATAATCCGCCTCATGGTCATTAATCCAACTCATTTCCGTCCCCATAAGCTCGGTCCGGTCAGCAATTCGCCGAATTTCCAAATCAATCTGATGGGATTTTTCCGCAGCCAATATCGCTATGTGGTTTTCTACTTCCTGTTGCAGTGTCCGACTGACCGCTAGGGAGGCTTCTTCCCCAATCTCACGGCCGTCCTCCAGAGAATTCTGTCGTGCCCCCATCATACCGAGCAGGGCAATACCACCCAAAAGCAGCAGGGAAACCACACTGCATAAAAACAGCAATCGTTGTACCTGCTGCCGAATGCCTTTTTTCCTCATCGCTTTGCCCTCCTCTGTACATCCGGTATCTGTCAACATTCTTTGCGAACCAGCTAAATCTGCCCTTTACCAAACCTTCCGCAAAGTCAACGCACAGGTCACATCCTTATCATGACGCCCCCGCAGGAAACCGGCATCTCCTGCCATAATCCAGCCGGGAGCAAATTCTGCCTCACCGCTTAAGGTAAGCTGGAAATGCGTCTTATCCTGATTATTGTGCAGGGTATAGCGGGTACCATCATATCCCTCATAGCGGAAACTAAGCTCTGGATCTGCCCCTGCAAAGGCATGGCGAACACCCAAACGCATGCCATAATTTCCCTTATTGAGGTAACGCTTAAATTCCACGCCACAGGTGCCAGCAAAATAGGTATTGTCCTGAGAATCAACCTGCTGATTGAATACCCCAGCACCCTTTTCCTGATAAGCACTTTGCTGCAAATGAGAAAGCTGCATGCCCAGATAGGGACTCACATGCCAGACTCTGCCACTTTTCCCCTGCAAATCGTATTTATATTCGCCCCCCAATTCAATGATATGGCTATTATAGTCCGCATTCGCATTCAGGCCCAGGGCAGGTATACCACGATGCAGCTTATTGCGCACAATGCCATAATCCAAGTATACGTAAGCATCCCGGCAATCCTTATGATAGCCGCCATAAAGGCCAAAGCGCGTATCGTAAGCATTGCCGGCGCTGTTATCGGCACCGAAGCTGGTACCGTTATAACTCACAAAGACACCGCCGCGGAAATTGGGGCCCATAGCCCGATCATAACCGCCGGAAATGGCGCTGCCATGATAATTAGCGCCCCCCCGCAAATCGCCCCAGTTCTTGGTAAACTTGACCCAACCGTTATTTTCCTGGGCTATAGGCAGTTTTGTTTCCAGCTGGATATCCATATCCCTGCCTTCATCTCCACCCGCCAGCTGGCTGACCGGTGCATTAAGGGCTGCCGGCTGCAGGGAAAAAGCCGTGTTAAGCCGATCGGAAATCACCCGGCTGGAAACCGTGCTCTGCTGAACAAGGCTCGTGAGCTGCGGCGCCCCGGAGCTGCTGATTTGCTGTAAGGCCGTCTTGGCAGAATCTGCAGATAGACCATACAGCGGACGCAGTTCTCCCACCCGGCTGTCATCACTGGTCTGCATATTGGTCCGCATTGCTTCTACCGCCGCATAAGCTTCCTGCTGCTGGGCTTCTAAGGTACCCAGGTTGTTCGCAGCCGTTGCCGTTACCACCGCCTTCGTCCCATTGGCACTAGCCGTGGTATTCATCATAGCATTGGCATAAGGGTGCTTTTCATCATTAGCCGGCGTACCGTTAACAGCACCAGCAGTCAGCAGCTGAAACTGTTCTCCCGGCAGGATATTCTTCGCACGTAAAGTGGAATCCTGAATATCCGCTGTCCCGGAAACCTCAATATTGCCACCAGTTCCACCAGCCTGTCCCAACAGCGTGCCATCAGAGACAAGATTTCCCGTAATGTTGACGGTATCTTGGGCGGTAAGTGTACCTAAGGTACCATGATTGCTTACCTCGCCCGTATGCTTATCCACAAAGCCTGGAGCAATATCGATACTGTCTATTTTATTGACCTTATAGTTCCCCCCCAGCAAAACTGCGTCCTTGTCTACATTCACCTGCAGAACATCTGCGGTGCCCTTGTAACACAAAGTACCAGACTTTACGTTCAGCTTCATGTTGTCACTACCTGTAATCTTGCCGCTATAGGTATGCTGACCGCTGAAATTCAGATTCGTAACCAAATCGGGTATATAATAATCATAGCCATAAGCAAAGCCCTGATATTGAAGCTGCAGCATATCCACCAGTACACCATGCGCGTCATAACTGCCGTCTGTAGCAAAATGCTTCCAGTCGGAAGTGATATTGCCCTGAATCTGGGCACCATCCTGTACATTGATATTCTTGACCAAGGCATTTTTACTGATGTAGATGGCATTCTCATTGCCCTGTAATGTGCCCGACAAGTCATAACGATCCACCAGCGCTCCCTTTAACTCATCGGCGGCTGCATTATAGGTAAACTTATCCATATCCGTCAACTGCTTATTTTCTGCTCTTCTAATATCTCCTGTGATTGGACTTGCCTCTCGTTGATAACGAATATAAGAACCACGATACTCATCCATAGCCCCATTGCTGCTAGAACCAAAATCAAAACGAATGCCTGTACCTCCCTGCCCCTTCGCCGTAACGATACCTTTCTGCTGCACCTTCTGATCACGGCCATAGGCAATCAATACACCATTTCCCCGCAAACCATCGGCATGGACTTCCGTATTTTCCGGAATAACCAAGGTGTTTTCCATGCCATCTACACGAATCCCGGTTGCCCCAGCCCCTTTAGTCAGGATATTGGCGTTTTGGGTGACCGTATTCCGAGAACCATAGATATGCAAGCCGACCCCCAAGGGGATATTGCTATATCCTTGGGTATAGGCCGTCCCTTCTGCATTCCGGGCCGCATAACCATGGGTATTATTGATTACACCGCCATTGCCATAAACCGAATAACCATAATAAGCCTTGCGGTCCAAGTCATAACCTAAATCCTGCATCACCGCCAATTCCGCTTCCATAAAGGACGTATAATTGCTGTAAGAACGATGACTCATCATCCCCGTGGTCTGCAGATGAGACCCCTCAAAATTATAATTGCCAATTTCATCGGATTCCCAACCATTGACTGGTAAGCCTGATACACCATTAAAGGTGGCACCAGCCAAAGCCTCTGTAACATGTGGCCCCACAAAGTAAGCATACCCCTTTGCCCCTGTAAGCTGATCATCCTTAGCATAATTATCCACAATAAATAAATCTTTTTGCGTAAGACCAGGATTCGCCGCTAGTACTTCTGCCATACTCCTGCTGGAGGAGATCACCATCCCGGGCTTAGCTTTTTTGCCATTTTGATCCACTAAATGCATATTCCAGGATTTGCTATTCATTGTCCCCTCGTGAAAACGGGATATTGCCTCATCATCGCTTGTTCTCTGGGGAGTATCGATTCCCCCTTCATCCCACTTCCCTGTCTGCCGATTGATTACTTGAAAGTTCCCCGTAATCCCTAAAGCATGGCCCAGTTCATGGCGAATCGTTCCCTCCAGATCCACAGCCTGCTCATTAGTGGGCAGGATCGTATTCGCATCTGGCCACCAACCGTCAATAGCGTCAATAGCCCCCTTGCGATTAGCCCCCATATGCTGACCAACGGTAATGACACTAAAGGCATACATGCCTTTACCTGCTTCTGCGCTTTTCGCATCAAGCACCTTAGCATCCTTCAAAGAGGTTTTTCCTTGTATCCCCAGTGCTACATGATTTTCATTCAAGAGAGCCACAGACGCGTCTTCTCCTATCTCAAAAGAATAGCTTACGGCTGAGGCATTTTGATAATTGGCCCGATTAGTAAGTACAATCTGCCAAGGGGTATTCGATTTCTTGCCTGCGCCTAATATACCAGACCAATACGCAACACCTTTGTTCGTGGCCTGTAACAAGGCGGGGCTAAAGGTATATTGGGCTTTTTCTACCAGCCGATCACCATCATCCTCGATAAAATCTTCACCCTGATTCAAAATAAGCATTTCTGCAAATTTCTGGTTGCCCGCGTAAATATAATCCGTGGTGTAGGCCCCCGCCAGAGACGGTACCCCCATACATGCCAGTGTAACAGCAGCAATCAATTCTTTATTTTTCCCCTTCAGTGCCATAATCGTATTCTTTCCCCTCATCTTATCTGCTCATGAATAAATCGACTCTACATTCGCTGCAGGCTCTTGGAAATCCTGCTCACCTTATATATACGGCCCAATGGACAATCCATTACACAAAAATAAAAAAAATAACCGGCCCGCAAGGGAACCGGTTATTTCTCAATAGTGCCAATAGATTTTGGCTTTTTCCTTATCCTTTTTGATCTGTTTGACCAGCTGCTCTACGCTGCTAAATTGCACCTCATCCCGGAGTTTTTCCCAAAACTCCACTGCAATGAGCTTATCGTAAAGATTCCCTTGGAAATCTTCAATATTGACTTCAATACGACGATTGCAGCCCTTAAAGGTGGGATTATCGCCAATATTGGCAACCCCATTATAGGATTTTCCTTGGAATCTGATGCCCACCGCATAGACCCCATTGGGCAGCATTACCCGCTGCTCCCTAATGGCCAGATTCGCTGTAGGAAAGCCGATAACCCGGCCCCGTTCATCACCATGAATGACCCGCTCCACAACGGTAAAGGGATAACCCAGGAAATCGCTGGCCTTATGCAAATCACCTTCGGCCAGGAGACTGCGGATACGGGTGGAACTTACCGGGCGGCCATTCCGCAAAACAGCGGGACAGATTTCTGCCGTAAAGCCATATTCCTCTCCAGCCCGCAGCAGCATACGCTGAGTGCCCTTCCCCTTGTAACCAAAGGTATAATTGGGGCCCGTAACCACATAGCGGGGAGCGAGGTTCTGCCGCAGGATGTCCAGAAATTCCTCCGGACGACGGCTGGCAAAATCCTTGGTAAAGGGCATGGCAATCAAAATATCCACCCCCAGCTCCTGCAGACGTTCTTCCCGCAGTATATTGTTGCCAATCTGAGGAGGCATCTGCTTGGGTGCCAACACAGAAAGAGGATGATTACTGAAGGTAAAGACCACCGACTTGCCGCCGATTCTTTGGGCCAGTTCTACAGCATGACTGATAATACTCTGATGACCAATATGCACCCCATCAAACATGCCTAAAGCCACTGTCAAACACGGATATTTCTTGGTCAAATCCATTAATTTATTGTATACTTCCACGATTCTCTCGTCACCGCCCTATTACCTTTACAGGTAAAAGCTCTTCTTTTTCCGCATCATAGCGGCCTATGCCCAGGAATTTTCCTGCAGCATAAACCCGCAGGAAATCCGTCTCAGTCCGGAAATTACGCACACCAGTGGAAAGGCCATTACAAAAGGCCTTTTCCCGCTTAGGATGCAAATCAAAGGACTGCATACCGCTCAAATAATCATCAGCAGGCAGCAAAGCTTCCGCTCCCACCTGGGACAGTTCTTCCAAAGTCAAGGCCTTCTCCACTGAAAAATCGCCCACGCGACGCCGCAAAAGGAAGGCCATGGTGGCCGGTACCCCCAGAGCTTCACCGATATCCTGGCAAAGACTGCGGATATAGGTCCCCTTGCTGCAATCGGTTTCGATGAGGAGCCTGTCATGGCTATGGGCCAATAAATCCAACCGGTAAATCATGACTTCCCGGCTGGGAACCTCTACAGATTTTCCTGCCCGCAACAAATCACAGGCTCTTTGCCCATTGATCTTGATTGCCGAATGAGCCGGCGGCGTCTGCCGAATCCTGCCTGTAAACTGCGCCAGCGCTGCCTGCAGGGCAGATGGTGCAAAAGCCGGCCAATTTTCCTGACGAGCCCGGACCTTACCCGTATCGTCACCGCTGTCAGTGGCAATACCCAGCTGAATCTCCGCCCGATAGGTCTTATCCGTAAGTTCCAGGTATTCGATAAGCCGGGTGGCCGTTCCCACTGCCACCGGCAGTACACCCGCCGCCGCAGGGTCCAACGTGCCGGCATGTCCCACCTTTTTCGTCTGCAGTACCCGCCGCACATAACCCACCACATCATGAGAGCTCATGCCCGGCGGTTTCAAGATATTGAGAAAGCCGCTCAAGGGCTTTACCTCCGTCAATGTTCTGCCTCCAGCACCTGCAGAATGACCTTGATCAGGTCAATGCGGGCAGCCGCACAGTCCTTAGCAATGGTGCAGCCTGCAGCCCGAACATGACCGCCGCCACCAAACTGCAGGGCGATTTTCGTCACATCAAGGCCTTTGGAGCGCAGGCTCACCCGGCAAAGATTTGGTTCCTTTTCCTTGAGGGTAAAGGCCACATCCACCCCTTCAATAACCCGTACCATGCCGATAAGTCCCTCGGGAGCTTCATGTTCCTGCAGGGCAGCATAGTCCAGACAGACGCCGGCTACCTTGCCCTCGGCCAGCAGTTCAATCTTCTGCATGGCACTGGCCAGATTTTGCACTTCGGCAAAGGGGCGCTGTTCCAGGGCTTCGGAGATGAGATTCGGCACCACACCACAAGCCAATAAATCCGCTGCTGTCCGCATGGTTTCCGGCGTGGTATTGGAGAAACGGAACCAGCCCGTATCTGTAGCCAAACCTGTATAAAGGCACATGCCCATATCCCGGTCACAGATTACTCCTAGCTCGCCCAATAATTGATAAATGATTTCGGCAGTTGCCGCTGCTGTTCCATCGAGATAGAGCTTATCGGCCTGGTTATCATTGGTGATATGATGGTCAATATTCAGAACCGGCGCAATAACCATTTCCGCTACTTTGCCGATGCGGTCCAGACTCACATCCACCGCCACCAGAAGGTCAGCAGCTATGCTTTGCCCCTCTGTTGGTTTCCCTATAAGCTCATATCCCGGCAGCACAGAAAATGCTGCCGGGATATCATCATCGATGAAAACCTGCACCTCCTTGCCCAAAGCCTTGAGTCCATGCATCAGTCCCAAGCTGCTCCCGATGGCATCACCATCGGGATTCACATGGGCGGTAATCACAATAGACTGGGCAGACTTCAGAACCGCTGCCGTTTCCGTCAATGAAATTTGCATATTTTACTCCTCAGAGGCCGATACGGGGTTCTTCGCCTCGTCCTCAGCCTTGATTTTCAAGAGCAGTTCCTGGATATGCGCACTGTAATCCAGAGATTTATCCAGCGCAAAGCTGAGCTCCGGCGTCACCCGCAAACGAATCCGCTTGCCGATTTCCCGGCGGATAAAACCCAAACTGCTATTGAGTCCTGTCCAGCAGGCCTTGACCTGGGATTCGCTCCCCATCAGGCTCACATAGACCTTGGCTTCCCGCAAATCCCCCGTACATTCCACGGAAGTCACGGTAACAAAACCGATGCGCGGGTCCTTGAGTTCCCGCAGGATAATCTGGCTGATTTCCTGCTTCATGAGCTCCTGTACTTTTTCTACACGCAGCTGTCCCACAGTTACGCACCTCCTTTTACTCGTAATTCAGTCATTATTCCTCGTTTTCTTTGGCGGCCTTAGCTTCAGCTTCTGCCTGACGCTTCTTGGCGGCCTCTTTATTGGCTTCGTTGATATCCGTAGCGATTTCTTCCATAGTATAGGCTTCGATGATATCGCCTTCCTTGAAGTCACGATAATCGATGATGGAAATACCGCATTCGTAACCGGCGGCCACTTCCTTCACCTCATCCTTGAAGCGGCGCAAGGAATCAATCTCGCCATCGAATACTTCGATATTGTCGCGGATAATACGAATCTTGGAATTGTTATGAATCTTGCCTTCCAATACATAGGAGCCAGCTACCAATGCCTTGGAGAACTTCATGACCTGACGGATCTCCACCCGGCCCTGAATAACTTCCTTATATTTCGGTTTGAGCATGCCGCTCATGGCATCCTTCACATCATTGAGGGCATCGTAGATAACCCGGTAAGTGCGGATATCCACATCTTCCGTGTCCGCTATGCGGCGGGCATTGGCATCTGGACGCACGTTGAAGGCGATGATGATGGCGTTGGAAGCAGAAGCCAACATAACATCGGATTCGTTAACGGCACCAACGCCGGAATGCACTACGCTGACCCGGACTTCATCGTTCTTGTTGAGCTTGAGCAAAGAACCGCAAAGGGCTTCAACAGAACCCTGCACGTCTGCCTTAACCACGATATTGAGGTCCTTGATTTCCCCTTCCTGAATCTGATGGAACAGATCATCCAAGGAAACCTTCTTGCTCTTGATGAGGTTGGTGCGCTGACGTTCCACCCGTGCTTCCGCAATGGAGCGGGCCTGTTTTTCTTCCAGCACAGCCAGGATATCGCCGGCAGCCGGTACATCGTTGAGGCCGAGGATTTCCACCGGCACAGACGGGCCAGCCTTCTTGACGTTGTTGCCGCGATCGTCCACCATAGCGCGAACCTTACCATAGGTAGTGCCGCAGACCACGGAATCGCCGATGCGCAGGGTACCATTCTGTACCAGTACCGTAGCTACGGTACCACGGCCTTTATCCAGCTTGGCTTCAATGATGACGCCCCGGGCATCCCGGTTGGGGTTAGCTTTGAGTTCTTCCACTTCTGCCACCAGCAGGACATTTTCCAGCAGGTCATCGATACCAATCTGCTGCTTAGCCGATACAGGCACCATAATGGTATCCCCGCCGTATTCCTCCGGCACCAGATTGTGTTCCATGAGCTCCTGCTTCACCCGTTCCGGATTAGCGCCGGGCTTATCGATCTTATTAACAGCCACGATGATGGGCACATTCGCCGATTTGGCATGATTGATGGCCTCAATGGTCTGCGGCATTACACCATCATCGGCAGCCACCACCAGAATAGCAATATCCGTAATCTGAGCACCACGGGCGCGCATAGCCGTAAAGGCCTCATGCCCCGGTGTATCCAGGAAGACGATTTTCTTGCCCTTGCAGTTTACCTGATAAGCACCGATGTGCTGGGTAATGCCGCCAGCCTCATGAGCGGATACATGGGTATTGCGGATGCAGTCCAACAAAGAAGTCTTACCATGGTCAACGTGACCCATAACGGTTACCACCGGCGGACGAAGTTTAAGGCTCTTGGGATCGTCTTCGATTTCCGGAATTTCCGTTGGATCCACATCAGGCGGCAGTTCTTCACAGGTTACGCCGAATTCCGAAGCCACGAGAGCTGCGGTATCATAGTCGATTTCCTGATTGATGGTGGCCATTACCCCCATCATAAAGAGCTTCTTCACCACTTCGGCAGCGGTATAGCTCATTTTAGAAGCCAAATCTTTGACGGCAATGGATTCCGGCAGCTTGATATGCTTTGGACGAGCGATTTCTACCTTTGGTGCCGGCTGCTGATTGCCTCGCCTGTTGTTGCGCCCCTTACCCCCACGGCGGTCATTATTGCGGCCCCCGTTGTTCCGGTCATTCCGTTCATTGCGGTTATTGCGGTCATTCTTGCCGCCACGGCGATCATTGCGCTCGTTCTTACTGCGGTCATTGCGGTTGCTCCGCTCATTGCGGCTATCGCTGCGGTTGTCATTGCGCGCGTTCCGGTCATTGTTGCCATGCTCATTGTGGCCGCCGCGATTACCATTCTCATGGCTGCGATTCTCATGATTACGGCTTTCATGATTGCGATTCTGACCATTGCCATTGTTATTGGACGATTTATGCTGCCCCTGGCCATTGTCCCGCTTTTCATGGCTGTGGTTCTGGTTTTTCTCGGCCGGTTTGCCCTGAACCGCTTCCTTAGCTGCCTTAGTTTCCTTCGCTGACTTGACTGCCTTTGGCTGTGCCTGGGGCTTGTTATCCTTAGCTGCAGGCGTCGCACCCTTATGATAGTGCTTTCTCAAAGCTTCCCGCTCAGCGTCACCTACACTGCTGAAATTATTTTTAACCTGAAAATTTGCCTGCCGCAGCACTTCCAGGACTTCTTTTGTTTCCTTGTTGAATTCTTTGGCCAATTCATAAACTCTAATATTGGACATTAATCCACCCCCGAATTATTTCATAACGATTCCTCCATCAGCTGGCAAATCTTTTTCGCAAAGCCAGCGTCCGTCAAAGCGGCCACGGCGCGAAAGTCCTTGCCTAAGCAACCACCCAAGGTCTCGCGATCGAGACAATAAGTATAGGGAATCGCGAATTTATCTGCTAATGTCGTAAAATTTTTCTTGCTCTCATCAGCGGCATCACCAGCCAACAGGACGAGTACAGCCTGTTTTTTCTTGATGGCCTGTTCCACAGCAAAGGCACCGGAAACAATCCGGCCAGCCTTTTGTGCCATACTCAATAAATTGGTAATGCGCTGTTCATTGGTAATCGCCATATTTAGCCCTCAGCTTTAGACAGTTCACGCAACTGCTGCTCCAAAAGCTCATATACTGACTGATCAATCTGACTCTTGAAGGAACGCTCCAGCCCTTTGCTCTTGCGGGCAGCGGCAAAGCATTCCTGCTTTGGACAGATATAAGCGCCCCGGCCGGGCTTTTTTCCCGTGTCATCCACGGAGAACTCCCCTTCAGGGCTGCGCACGATGCGGATAAGCTCCCGTTTGGGCTTGCTTTCCTGGCAGCCCAGGCATAGGCGCTGGGGTATCTTTTTGGTTTTCACCTTATTCACCCTCTGCAGTGAAAGCTTCATCGCTTTCCACTTCAACTTCGTTCATGTTTTCATCCAGGTCCTCATCAGCGGCCTGACTTTCGCTCTTGATGTCGATTTTCCAGCCCGTAAGCTTAGCTGCCAGGCGGGCATTCTGTCCTTCCTTGCCAATGGCCAGAGACAACTGATAATCCGGAACCACTACCCGGGAAACCTTTTCCACTTCATTGACAGCCACCGAGACAACCTTCGATGGACTCAGCGCATTGGCAATGAACTTGGCGGGGTCTTCGCTCCACTTGACGATATCGATCTTTTCACTGCCCAGCTCATCTACAATAGCCTGCACGCGCATGCCCCGATACCCTACACAGGAACCTACGGGATCCACGGATTCATCCTTGGACCAGACTGCAATCTTGGAACGATTGCCCGGCTCACGAGCTACGGATTTGATTTCCACGATACCTTCCTGAATTTCCGGTACTTCCAGCTCAAAGAGGCGCTTCAAAAGCCCTGGATGAGTGCGGGATACCACAACCTGAGGTCCCTTATTCGTCTTTTTCACTTCCACAATGAAGGCTTTAATGCGGTCACCATGGCTATAGGTCTCCGTGGGAATCTGTTCTGCCGGCGTCAGCACGGCTTCCGTCTTGCCCAGGTCGATGAACACATTGCGGTTTTCCACACGCTGAACCAAACCGGTCAGGATATCGCTTTCCCGACTCTGGAATTCCTCGTAAATCATGCCCCGCTCTGCTTCACGGATGCGCTGTACCACAACCTGTTTAGCCGTTTGGGCAGCTACGCGGCCAAAATTAGCCGGCGTAACTTCAATCTCAATCACATCGCCCACTTCATATTCCGGGCGGATGGTACGTGCCTGCGCCAGGGAGATTTCCGTAATCTCATCGACGGCATCCTCTACAACAGTCTTTACCGCGTAAACATGATAAGTTCCCGTATCCCGGGACAGGGTAACGCGAACATTCTGTGCAGAACCAAAGTTACGCTTATAAGCCGTAATCAAAGCCGCTTCAATGGCTTCAAAGAGGAATTCCTCATCGATGCCCCGCTCACGGCTCAGCTCCCGCAGAGTTTCCAGAAACTCCTGCCCATTATCCTTCGCTTTCGTTGTTCTTCTTGCCAAAATTGAATCCTCCCAATATATAAGGCTCAGCCTTAAAAATCAATGTGCAGGCGAATCTGTGCCGCCTTACTCCGCTCAATGGTGATTTCCTCATCCAGGGTAATGTTTTCACCATCAAAACCAGTCAATACCCCTGTATAGTTCTTCTTGCCATCCTGGGGGGCATAGAGAGTCACATCCACCGTCTTGCCCTGTTCCCGCACCAAATCGCGGGGCTTGCGCAAAACCCGGTCAATCCCTGGCGATGATACTTCCAGGATATAAGCCTCTGGAATGATATCCTTTTCATCCAGCATGACTTCCAGTTTTTCACTGAGTTCCTGGCAGTCCTCAATATCAATGCCGCCTTCTTTATCGATGTAGACACGCAGATAGTAATCCGTGTGTTCCTTAACGTACTCTACATCCACCAGTTCAATCACATCCTGGCCGGTCAGGAGTTCCTGTACCATCAGTTCCACAGATTCTTCAATATTCTTTGCTGCCATACATCCACCTCCCTATCCGATTTGCTTGTAAACATAAGAGTAAAGAGTGGGTTCGCACCCACTCTTTACCATAAGAATACTTAAATTAACTATTTGAGTATACCACGCCAGCCGCTTACTGTAAAGGCTTTCGACAAATTTTTTACCGCAGCCAGTCATAGCCCCGATGCGCCTCCAGAAATCTCACCAACTCATCTGGCGGCAAGGGATGGGAAAAATAATACCCTTGAGCATATTTACACCCGATTTCCGCCAGCTGCTGAGCCATGTGTTTATCCTCCACCCCTTCCAGGATGATGTCCATCTTCTCCTCCCGAAAGAGCCGGACAATATGCAGCAGCATACTGCTGGAACTGCGGAAATAAGCCCAGACCAGCTGCATATCTATCTTGACCATGGCAAAGGGCAGATTGATGACCCGCACCAGATTGGAACTGCCAGCCCCAAAATCATCCAGCAGGAAACTCACACCACAGGTCTTCAGACGATGCATTTGCTCCAGCAGAGGATCCAGCTCTCCGATGGCCGACTCCGTGATTTCCAAGCGGATTTTTTCCATGGAAATCCGATACCGAGCGGCAATGCGTTCCAATTCATCGCCCAGGCTATAGTTCATGCACTGGGCCGGCGACAGATTAACCGTCAGAAAATCAATGCCCAGGGCATCCAGATCATGTTCGCTGATAAACTGGCAGGTCTTGGCAAAAATCTGCCGCCCCAGCTCCATGATATTGCCATCTTTTTCGGCCAAAGGAATGAATTCCTGAGGCGGAATAAAGCCCAACTCCTCATCCCGCAGACGAGCCAATGCTTCCAAGGCCGATATCCGGCCCGTATCCATATTGTAGATTGGCTGCAGATATACCTCCAGCGCGTTACTATGCAATGCGGAGCCCAGCAGTGCGCGGATTTTCTCCTGGCGCTTAATCTTTTCCAGCAGGGCCTCATCCACCACGTAAACATTGGTCATTTCCCGGCGTTTCACTTCGGCAAAGGCCTCACCCAAACAGGCCTCGATGCTGTACACACTGGTTTGTAATACCCCTTTAGAAATGAAGACCATCATGGGGTTCAAGGGCACCTGAGCCCCACCATTATCGGACCAGGGATAACGGAAACGCTCCTCAATCTTTCTGGCCATCCCCTGCACATCGCTATAGTCCAATGTGTGGCTGAGCAAAACCATCTGCCCATTGCCCAGATAAAAAACATAGAATCCCGGAAACCGCTGCTTGAGCCACTGACCGATAGCCACCAGACTCCTGTACATGACCTCTGTCCCATAAACCGTCTTAAAGGACAGATAGCTCCGAATGCTCAACCCAAAACAGCAGAACTGCTTATTGCGCGTCACCAAGTCCGACACCATTTCTGCAAAGGCAGCCTTGTTCAACACATCCACCATCCTATCCCGGAAAGAATCCGGATTTTGCGAAGTCAGGTAAATAATCAAAATGGCCATTAGGCTGAAGTAACTCGTAACCAGCGTTGCCATAAACGAATGACGGACAACGATGCCCACCGCTAAAATCAGATTGCAGGCGTATATTCCAGCCTGTAATTTAGCAGTGGTTCCCTGCCGGCAAAAAAACATCAGACTGACTGAACCCGCAATATAAAACCAGGTACTGAAGTAGATGACATTATACCATCCAAGATTACGATACCCCTCAAGCGGATCCATCGTAAAAATCACACTGCTCCAGGGCGTGGACAGGACCATCAAGCTGACCAGCAATGCCGGTAAAATCATGATCCAGAAAAATGGCCGTCCCCAGCGGTGATAAGCATCCACTACCTGGGCCACATAATCGAACAGATACCAGCCCCGCAATAGGAAGGCCCAAAAATAAATCATATTCATGGCATAAACCAAAAACAGAGGATATTCCCGCCAAACCGCATTGATTTCACAGGAAAGGATATCCGTAATGGTCATGATGATATTCATGATCATTACCATCCAAAAACTGCGGCTTTGCCGTGTAGGCATTTGCTGTCGCAGAAAATAAACCACCATCAGGATAAGCTGAACCGGGATTGCTGCCAAAGCATAATCGTAATTGTAATTTGCCACCCAATTCCACATAAAAAAATCCCCTTATCGTAAATTCATATGCATCTTGATGCTATATGATTTCGCCAAAGAGAATTTTTTTCCTGCTGTCTTCAGTTAATAATGCCAAAAGCCTGCAGAGCCAGAATCACCATGATTACCGGAGCCACATAGCGGATTACCAGCCGGTAAAGCCCCTTGCGCGGCATGGTGCTTCCATCGGCTTCCATCTCACCGATAACCCATTCCGGCTTCACGAGCCAGCCAATCAGAACAGCCGACAGGAAGGCGATAATCGGCATCATGCAGGCCGTGCTGATGTAATCCATGATATCCAGCAGCTGCCCCGTGGAACCATTTGGCAAAGCCACCTCCACATAAAACAAACTGTACCCCAAAGCAATGATGACCGTCACAATGGTGTAGAAGGTGCTGACCAATAAGGTTACCTTCTTGCGTTCTGCCTGGAAGATTTCCATGCAATTAGCCACAATGGCTTCCAGAACAGAAATGCAGCTGGTCAACGCCGCAAAAATCGCCATCAGGAAGAAGGCCGCCCCGATGATAATCCCCACAACGCCCAGGGAGTTAAATACCTTCGGCAGCGAAACAAACATGAGCTTAGGGCCAGCAGCCATCCCTTCCATCCCCGAAAAGGCAAAGATGGCAGGAATGATCATCATACCGGCCAGAACAGCCACCGCCGTATCCACAATGGCAATCTGGGAAACAGACTGGTTGAGGTTTACGTCCTTCTTGACATAAGAACCATAGGTAATCATGATGCCCATGGCTACACTCAAGGAATAGAACATCTGACTCATGGCATCCAATACGATTTGGATGTACTTACCCAGGGTCAATCCTTCAAAGTTCGGCAGGAAGTAGATGGCCAGTCCCTGCAGTCCCGTCCTGACCGTACCATCTGCGTCATGGACTTCCAAGGTCAGCACATACAGGGAAATCAGGATGACCGTCACCAAAAGGATCGGCATGATGATGCGGGATGAAGCTTCAATGCCCCTCTCCACACCACGGTAGACCACAAAGGCCGTGGCCAGCATAAAAAGAGCTGCGTAGATGCCCGATTCCACCGGACTGGTGATAAAGCCCACAAAGTAGTCATCCTGAGCAGCAGCAGCGCCGCTCCCAGTCAAAAAGGTAACCGCGTACTTGGTAATCCAGCCCCCAATAACCGCATAATAAGTCATGATGATTGCCGGCACAAAGAAGGTCAAAATACCCAAAAACTTCCAGCCGGGCTTCATGGCCCCATAAGCCTTGATGGAACTGAGCTGGGTACGCCGGCCAATGGCCAGGTCCGAAGACAGGAGTGCATAGCCAAAGGTCAACAGAAGGATCAAATAGGTCAGCAGGAAGATTCCACCGCCATCCTTCGCGGCAAAATACGGAAAGCGCCAAAGATTTCCTACACCCACAGCGGAGGCGGCGGCCGCCAGCACGAAGCCCAGCTGGCCGGAAAAGCTGCTATCCTTGCTTTTTTTCTCGTTCATATACATCACCTCTAATTCTTGATAATAATATTATACACCTTTACATAGTTTTGTAAAGTATTTTATTATAATTATATACTTTTGTCCATTCCATATTAACATAAATTTTAGTACTTCAATAAAAAAAGCCATAATCCACGCCTGTTAGACAGGGATTATGGCTAAATTCATCTATTTTATATTACACCCAAGAAGAACATATGTCCATACTTAATCCTCATCCGGATTTTCCAGGATATGTTCAATCTTGGTCTTCATCACATCGAAGGCCACATCGTTGAGGCCGCTGTTAAGCACAATATCCGCCACATTGCGGGTGGGCTCCACATAGAGATAATGCATGGGCTTTACCGTTGCCAAATAATGCTCGATGATGTCCTGCAGCTCCCGGCCGCGCTCATCCATATCCCGCACTACCCGGCGCAGAATGCGTTCATCGGCATCGGCCTCCACGAAAATCTTGATATCGAAAGCATCCCGCAGACGGGCATCCTGAAAGATTAAAATGCCTTCCACCACGATAACCCGGCTGGGGTGAATGGTAATGGTCTTATCTGAGCGATTGTGCTGTGTAAAATCATATACCGGACACTTGATGCTCTTACCTGCCTTGAGCTTCTGCAGGTGCTTGACCAGCAGATCCGTTTCCAAGGCCTGAGGATGGTCGTAATTAATCTTCCGGCGCTCGTCCATGGATAAATCATCATTAGCCCGATAGTAATTGTCATGGTATATGACTGTTATGTTTTCACCAAAAAAGTTTTTCAAGCGATTGGTAAAGGTGGACTTACCTGAACCAGAGCCCCCTGCAATACCAATGATCGTTGTCTTCATTTGGTGCAACACCTCCTTTGAATACAGCATTAGCAATAATTATAACACAAAAATCACTCCTGGGCCAGCATTTCATAAAGTTCCACCATTTCCCGTATACGTTTCACCTCTGTAGCGCTTAAATCATGATAACGGGATTTCCCTCCGGTATGATAATAAAGGATATGGCCGCCACCAGTACTCACCAGCCGCTTAAAGGCTGCTAAGACCTCCGGGCTGGCCGTCAGGGAATAGGTTTCCACCAGCCATTCTGCATCCGAAGCCATATGCTTACTGAGCTTAGTGGCATCAAAATTCACCGTGGTCACCTGACCGCCGGCTGTGATATCCAAATGATCTCCATTGATCCATGCTGTCTGCTCCGGGTCATTGATATGATAATAATAATAGACTTCATAAGCCAGTCTTGGCCGAGTGCTCCCCCCTACCACGAAGGGACGCAGATAGACTCCCGGCTCCGGTTTCTTAGGCCAGTCATACTTATAATAGGTGATCCCACTAATGGTTTCCTCCATCATATTTTCCTTCAATTCCCGTTTCTGCTTATCCCGTGCCTCCTGAGCGGCCTTTTCCCTGGCCTCCTCCTGCCGTCGGATTTCCTCTTCCTTCGCTTTCGCTTCCTCCCGTTGCAATTCCTCCGGTGTCTTTTCCTGTTGCTTCTGCAAAGCCTGCTGCTGTTCCTGCTGGATTTTCTGCTGTTCTGTCACATAGAAGTATGCCGCGGCCCCGACAGCCATAATGACGATATATAACACCACAGCACTGATAATGATGCTGGATCTTTTCACAAACCTCACCTCAAATTTTTCTACTGCTGTTCTTATTGCACACCGAGGGGAATAAATCCTGCAAGAAAAAAGCCGGCTGGCCACGAAATGACCAACCAGCCTGCAAATTACTGCATCAGTTTATAATATTTTTTCTTGCCCTTCTTCACAATGGCTTCGCCATCCTTGAAGTCAGCTTCCGTCAACACATAGTCGGCATCACTGACCTTCTCATCATTTAGGGACAGACCATTCTGCTGAATCAGACGGCGTCCTTCCCCCTTGGAGGAGAACACCTTGCCTGCCACTAAGATGTCCAGCAGTTTCTGCCCTGCAGCGGCCTGAACCTCAGGGATATCGGCCCCTGCACCGCTGCCACCGAACATGGCCTCTGCCGAAGCCTTCGCCTTATTGGCCTCTTCTTCGCCATGAACGATTTTCGTCACCTCATAAGCCAATACCTTCTTGGCTTCATTGATGGCTGCATCCTTAAGGGCACCTAAGCGGCGTACCTCGTCCATGGGCAGGAAGGTGAGCAGTGCCAGACATTTTTCCACATCGGCATCATCCACATTGCGCCAGTACTGGTAGAATTCATAAGGACTGGTCTTCTCGGCATCCAGCCACAGAGCCCCGCCAGCCGTCTTGCCCATCTTCTTGCCATCGCTCTTGGTCAGCAGCTTATTGGTCAGGCCGTAGACCGCTGTGTTATTCTTGCGGCGATTGAGCTCCACGCCCGCAATGATGTTAGACCACTGGTCATCGCCGCCCATTTCCAGCTTACAGCCATAACGGCGATTCAACTCCAGGAAGTCATACCCCTGCATGACCATGTAGTTGAATTCCAGGAAAGTCAGGCCCTTTTCCCAGCGCTGTTTGTAGCAATCAGCAGCCAGCATACGATTGACCGTAAAGCAGGCGCCCACCTCCCGCAGCAGGTCAATGTAATTGAGTTTTCGCAGCCAGTCTCCGTTGTTGACCATGATAGCCTTGTCATCATCAAAATCGATGAACCGAGCAATCTGTTTCTTGAAGCACTCGCAATTGTGTTCAATATCCTCATCGGTGAGCATTCTGCGCATATCGGTACGACCGGAGGGGTCACCTACGGTACCTGTACCGCCCCCCACCAGACAGATGGGACGATGACCAGCCCGCTGCATATGGGCCATGGCCATCAGGGCAATGAAATGTCCTGCATGGAGGCTGTCAGCAGTGGGGTCAAAGCCAATATAAAAGGTCACGCGCTCCTTATCGAAAAGCTCCCGCAGTTCTGTTTCATTGGTGCACTGGGCGATAAAGCCACGTTCCTGTAATGTGTCAAATACGTTTGCCAACAAACTCTCTCCTTTATATGCTTATTAATTCCGGCCCTTGCCCACGCCGCCCGGTTCCGGAGCAGCTACAGGGGGAACAGCCGGATTGCTGTCCTGCCTGCCGTCGTCATCATCAGCCCCTGGCACAGCGCCAGCAGACTTGATATTTTTGCCATCAGCAGACTTCTTATCGTCTTTTTTCTTATCGTCTTTTTTCTTATCGCTGGTTTTCTTGACTTCCTGCTTCTTGTCGTCTTCCAATTCACCGACACCATCATAATGACTGGAACGGGAACCATCAAAGTTCTTGGCTGGGGTTTGAGCCGTGGCCTTTTTCATAAAGGACTGCCAGATTTCTGCCGGCAGCAGACCACCCATAATCCCCCGGGTAGGGGTATTGTCATCATTTCCTACCCAAACGCCGGCTACCAGATCAGGCGTATACCCCACAAACCAGGCATCGTTGTAATTGCTGGTGGTACCCGTCTTACCAGCGGCAGGACGGCCGATATTCGCCCGTCTGCCGGTACCTTTCTTGATGACATTTTCCAGCATATCGGTCAATTCAGCTGCACTGTTTTCGCTGACCACACTGCGCTGTTTCGGTTCATTCTGCTCCAAAACTTTGCCATTGCGGTCCAGCACCTTCACGATGACCACTGGATCGACATGAACGCCCTTATTGGCAAAGGTCCCATAAGCGCTGGTAATTTCCAACGGGGTGACGCCCTTGGTCATCCCGCCCAAAGCCGTAGCCAGCTGCCGGTCGTTATGAGGGCCCTCCAGCACAAAGGTGCTGATGCCCATTTCCTGGGCGTAATAGATGGGCTTATCGATGCCCAGCTTCTGGGCAATCTTAACGGTTGGTACGTTGATGGAATGGGTAGCCACCTCACGCATGGTAACCTTCCCGTTGAAATGACCGCTGTCATTCTGAGGGCGCCAGCCATTGATATCAATGGGGCTATCGTTGATAACCGTATTGGGCGTGAACTTATTTTCCAGCGCCGCAATGAAGACAAAGGGCTTAAAGGCCGAACCGGGCTGACGCACCGCCATGGTGGCCCGATTGAACTGGTCATTGCCCCGGCCGCCCACCATGGCCTTCACATAACCATTGTGAGGGTCAATGGCCACCAGTGCCATCTGGGGCTGGGCAAGACCATTGCCATCAGTCTTATAGGTAGGCAGTTTGCTGACCGTTTCCTCCGCCGCTTTCTGCATATCCATATCCAAGGTGGTATAAATCTTCAGCCCTTCCTTATAAACGGCATCGGCACCATATTTATCAATCAGCTTCTGGGTTACATAATCGATGAAATAGGAAGCAACATTGGTATCGCTCTTCTTGGCGGGCTTAACCAGCCTCAGCTCTTCCTTCTTGGTTTTTTCCGCTGTAGAATGGTTGATATAACCATACTTCTCCATCTGATTCAACACCACGGATTTACGTTCCTGGGCTGCCTGCAGATTATTGGCAGGGGAATAATAGTTTGGACTCTTGGGAATCCCGGCCAGCATGGCACATTCATTCAGATTCAGGTCTTCCACATCCTTACCGAAATAAGTCTGGGCCGCAGCCTGTACGCCATAGGCTCCCTGACCAAAGTAAATCTGATTCAGGTACATCTCGAGAATCTCTTTTTTCGTATACTGCCGCTCCAGCTGCAAGGCCAGGAAAACCTCCTGAATCTTACGGGTCAAGGTTCTCTCCTGGGTTAAGTATGCATTTTTCGCCAGTTGCTGCGTGATGGTGGAACCACCTTCTGCTACCCCATGGCCCCGGATATTGGTATACAGGGCACGCATGATTCCCCGGGGATCTACCCCAGAGTGCTCGTAAAAGCGGTTATCCTCCACCGCTACAAAAGCATCCTGCAATTGCTGGGGAACCTGGGCAATCTTAACCGGACGGCGATTCTCCGCCGCATGTACATTGGCGATTTCATTGCCGTTAATATCGTAAATCTGCGAAGACGCCGGTGGCAAAATGTCATTGGCTAAATCCGGTTTGGTATTCATGCTGGCCGTTAAAAAGCCGCAGCCAATCCCTGTGACCATCACCAGGATGACCAAGCCCAGACCTAAAATGACACGTTTGACCGCTCCGCCAGATTTCGCGGAACGTTTTTGACGGCTCGCATTAGAACGTTTATCCATGAGCTGCCTCCTTAAATTTATACCTTCCCATTGTACCACAACGTGTCCACCATGTCACGCATCAAAAAACGCCTTTGGCGAAAGCCAAAGGCGTCTTGATCAGCAGGCCATGCGTTCATTTTTTTCTTGCCGAATTGATTTTATCCAGCAGGGCTTTCAGTTCCTTATTCTCCGTCAGCTTATAGGCAATGTCCAGAAAATAAGCTGCATGCTCATACTGCTTGTTGGCCAGCATGGTCTTGCCATATTCCATGGCCGTTTCGATAAGCTTAGCATCGGGACCAATAGGAAAATCGTATTTTTCTCCATAGGAACGCATGGCACCAATGGAAGGCCGCTGGGCCTGCCCTTCCGTTTCCTCATGAATGTATTTGAGTTCCAGCTCTGCCTGATAGCGGCCTTCTGCATCGGCAAAACTCATGCTCAAAAGATAGCAGCCCACAGCCTCATCCCACATCTGCTGTTCCACAAAGTAATAGCCCAGGTTCCGATAGCAACGGGCCAGTTCCCGTCGTTTGTAGGCGATGGGGAAGATGGCATTGGTCAGTTCCCTGAACTTTTCCCAATCCTTCTTCTGCTTGAATACTTCCGCATGTTCAAAGGCGATATCCGCACTCATGGGATTCCAATCCATGGCAATGGCCAAAGCCTCTTCTGCCTCATCGAGTTTTCCCTGCTCCAGCAGCACGGAACCATACATGGCATACAGCCGGTTCAACGGTTCCTCGATATCGGACACAGGCTGGATTTCCGGATGCTGGCTCTGAAACATCACCATTTCCATCAGCGTATTGAAATCATAATAATCTGCCTGGGCATCCTGATAGAGTTCCAGCCCTTCCACCTGCTCAATCTGCTGCCGCAGGATATCCACTGCCGCTGCAGTGTCCTTTTCCCCCACCAGTGTCACCGCCTGGGTTATGGTTTCGTTGATTTTATTGGTCAAGGCATTTGCCTGCATGATTATGTCTCCTTCTGCCATGATAAAAGCCCCCAAAAGCGATGGGGGCTCTTCCTTACTTCTGTCGTATTTTTTCCCGTTCTACACGCCGTGCATGCAAATCGGCACATTTTTCCACAATCAGGCGTACTACCCAAGAAGGTGGCCGGGAAGCATTCCTGTGGAACCACATTTCCACTGTGCGGCTGGGAGCCCCCAGCAGCTTTTCGCAATCCCGGGGGGTAATTCCCCATAGTTCGCGCATCAGCTTCATGGGTTCATCGGCACAGGCTATGCGATCCAGCTCTGCCGCCTTCTTCAATTCTTCCACATCCACATTAAAACCGGTCTTGCGCTGAAACCAGTTGGGAATATCTTCACGGGTAACCTTGGGCATAGCGTGCCTCCTTCACATCAGGACATTCGTTCTGCTATCTTATTCAAGATAATCTTCGCCAATTCCTGCTTGCTCATCAAAGGATATTTTTCGCTATCCCCATTGCGGAAAAATAGCTGCACCCGATTATTATCGACGGCAAAACCTGCGTCCTTTGCCGAAACATCATTGGCCACAATGAAGTCCAAATTCTTCTTGACCAATTTCTTCCGGGCATACTCCTCCAAATGGCAGGTTTCAGCAGCAAAGCCCACCAACAGCTGCTGCCCTTTCTGCTGCCCCAAACCGTAAAGAATATCCGGATTACGCTCCAGCTCGAACACCAATTTCCCATCGCTTTTCTTGATTTTTTCCCTGGCTACGGTCTTGGGCCGATAATCGGCTACAGCCGCCGACATGATAACCGCATCGGCCTCTGTGTATTCAGCCTGTACTGCCGCCTGCATCTCCAAAGCTGTTTGAATGCGTACCATACGCACCCCCACAGGATTTGGCAGATTGCTGGGACCGGATACCAACAGAACCTCTGCCCCTTGCCGGGCAGCCTCTTGGGCAATAGCATAGCCCATCTTACCTGTAGACCGGTTGCCCAGATAGCGCACCGGGTCCAGGGGCTCAATGGTTCCACCAGCCGTAACGATAATCTTCTTGCCGCTAAGCAGCTGTTTGCCCGTCATAAAGGCCGTGACAGCTGCCACGATTTCCACGGGCTCCGGCAGACGCCCCTTGCCCTCTATGCCACAAGCCAGATGACCCGCAGCCGGTTCGATAATCTGTACGCCCCGTGCCTTCAGCTCACCGATATTCTTCTGGGTCACGGGATTTTCATACATATTGGTATTCATGGCCGGCGCCATGATGATGGGCGCCTTGGTGGCCAGCACCGTGGTGGTCAGCATATCATCGGCGATACCAACGGAAATCTTGGCCAGGATATTCGCCGTTGCCGGAGCAATTAGGACCACATCAGCCAAGTTGGCCAAGGCAATATGCTCCACATTGAAATTTGCCACCTTCTGCCACATATCCACCGATACCGGCTGGCCCGTGATTTCCCGGAAGGTCAGTTCCGTAACGAACTCCGTGGCCTCCCGGGTCATGATGACATGAACCTCAGCCCCGGCCTTACGGAGACGGGAGGCAATCTCCACCGCCTTGTAAGCGGCAATGCCTCCCGTCACGCCCAAAACAATTCGCTTGCCTGCTAAACTGCCCATCTTAGAGATCAGCCTTGGAAATCCGATAGGCAATCTTGCCTTCGGCAATTTCCTCCAGAGCATTGGTTACCGTCTTGGTGGATTTCATTTCGATTTCCTTGAGTTCTTCCCCATCCACCAGCTGACGGGCGCGCTTAGAAGCACATACCACCAAGCCATAACGGCTGTCCACCCGGGACATCAACTTATCCGTGGAGGGATTTACCATACTCATTTCCGGTTTGCTCATTACTTTCATTACTCAGCCAACTCCTCAAATATTTCTTGATTATTACCTATCCGGCAGTGTTCTGCGGTGCGGATTGCCATAATGCGCTGCACGGCCTTCTTCACCGTGTCATTGACCACCACATAACCGTATTTCTTGCCATCCTCGATTTCCTTGCGAACGGCTCCCATACGCTGCTGCAGAGATTCCTCCGTTTCAGAACCGCGGCCGCGAATGCGCCGTTCCAATTCCGCCAGCGAAGGCGGCATCAAAAAGATGAACAGCCCCTGGGGACATTTCTTCATGACATTCAGAGCACCCTGGGTATCAATTTCCAGAAGGATATCCTCACCCTCAGCCAGACGTTCCTCAATCTTGCCTAAAGGTGTGCCATAATAATTGCCGTAGACATTGGCATACTCCAAAAAACCGCCCTCAGCAATCTTCTTTTCAAACTCCGCTTTTTCCATGAAGTAATAATTCTTGCCATCCACTTCTCCTGCCCGAGGCTGGCGCGTGGTGGCGGATATGGAATAAGCAAGATCCTGGGCCTGGTTCAGCAATTCACCGCAAACGGTGCCCTTGCCTGTCCCCGATGGGCCGGAAACCACGATCAATAATCCTTTGCTCATTTATTCTTCGTCTTCTTTCTCTTTCTCCGTCTTTGCATCATCATCGTCATCCTCTACCCGATGAGCCACCGTTTCCGGTTGTACCGCCGAGAGAATGACATGGTCACTGTCCATGATAATCACAGCCCGGGTCCTGCGCCCATAAGTTGCATCAATAAGCCGTTCCCCATCCCTGGCTTCCTGAATAATGCGCTTGATGGGCGCCGATTCCGGACTTACAATGGCCACAATTCGATTGGCCGATACAATATTACCAAAGCCGATATTGATGAGTTTAATATCCATCAGTATCTCCCCTTTACTCGATATTTTGCACCTGCTCGCGAATCTTTTCGATTTCGCTTTTCATATCCACCACCAATTGAGCAACATCCTTATTGTTTGCCTTAGATCCAATGGTGTTGGTTTCCCTGTTGAATTCCTGAATGAGGAAGTCCAGCTTCCGCCCTGCCGGTTCCTGCGCCGCCATAATCTGCCGGAACTGGGCAATGTGACTTTCCAGCCGAACAACTTCCTCGGTATAATTCACCTTGTCGGCAAAGAGCGCGGTTTCCTGAATAATCCGCGTCTCATCAAAATCTTTTCCCGCCAAAGCTTCTTCCAGCAGTTTCTGCAAGTACTGACGCCGTTCCGTCACAATGGCAGGAGCCAGCTTGATGACCTGTTGTCGCATGGTTTCCAGCTTCGTTAGGCGCTGGTCAAAGTCATCGGCCACGTGGGCCCCTTCCCTTTGCCGCATGGCATCAAAGGCCTCTAAAGCTTCCGCCAGAGCTTCCTGCAGCACTGGTTCCAAGCCCGCAAAATCTGCCGTCTGTTCCACCTGCAGCACATCGGGAAACCCAGCAAACATAGCCGCACTATCCGGCCGGGGAAGATGCAGGGTATCGCTGAGTTCATTCAAGGCTGTCTGATAGGCCATGGCCAGTCCCTTATCCACGCGAATGCTGCTCTTCGTTTCCCGTTTATCCAGATAATTGATGAAGATATCCACCTTACCTCTGGCAGCTGTTCTGCGGATAGTTTGGCGCAAACCTTCCTCCCACTCCCCAAATTGCCGGGGCATATGGAAATTCAATTCCAGAAAGCGCTGATTGACGGCCTTCACCTCCACCGTCACCTTATAATCGTCCGTTTCCTTGGCGGCGTTCCCAAAACCAGTCATACTTTTCAGCATACTCACGCCTCACAATCCGCCAGTTCCCCACTGAACACCAGTTCAGCTGGACCGGTCATAAATACATGATTATTCTCCGCCCAATGAATCAACAGCTTGCCACCGTCCAGTTCCACTTCCGTTTCCCCGGCCCGGTCCAGCTTATCATTCAAGATGCCGGCAACCACCGTGGCGCAGGAGCCGGTACCACATGCCAGCGTCACTGCAGCGCCCCGTTCCCAGACCCGCATGCGCACATGATGACGGTCCCGAACTTCCACAAATTCCGTATTGGTTTTTCGGGGGAACAACGCATGACTTTCAAACTTATGCCCCACCTCGAAAATCGGAAAGCCCTCTGCATCCTCGACAAAAACCACACAGTGAGGATTGCCCATGGACACACCAGTAAACCGATAGTCCTTACCAGCCACGGTAATGGACTGGTCAACAACCTGCTGGCCATCAAAGCCTGTCACAGGGATTTCCTCTCCCAACAGATGGGGTTCTCCCATATCCACCTTAACACCTTTAACCTGGCCATCTGCTAAGACAATTTCCGGCACCAGGATGCCCGCCCCCGTCTCCACGGTAAAACGTTTTTCCTGCGTCAGCCCAAAGTCATAAAGATACCGGGCAAAACAGCGAATGCCATTGCCGCACATCTCCGCTTCACTGCCATCGGTGTTAAAAATCCGCATGCGAAAATCCGCTTGTTCAGAAGGCAGTACCACCAGAATACCATCTGCGCCCACACCATAATGACGGTCACAAACCTTGCGGGCTACAGCTGCATAATCCTCTATATCTTCCTGCAGACAGTTGAACAAAACAAAATCATTGCCGCAGCCCTGCCACTTCGTAAACTTCATCATCAATAACCTGCCCCCTGTCTTTTTCGATATCTATACTATAATACCTGCATTTCCGTAAATTTTCAAGGTTTTTCTCACGTTTACGCCCGCAACCATTCCCGACAACTCAAATTTATAGAAAACTCATACCGTGAGAAAATTCCAATCCAGTTGGGCGTCTTACTTATACGAATGCCCCGGAAATGCCACTTGCCTTCTGTCACCTTTGACTAACCGTCTCAGCGCAAGAGAGCTCCCGGCATCCCCGGGGCACCACATCTATTAAACTGTAACCCGAATCAAATCTTAACCCTTACGAGCATTCTTCGCATTACGTCCACGAACCGTACGGTCCAAAATGGACTTACGCAGACGAATGTGTTCCGGCGTAACCTCAACCATTTCGTCGTTGTTGATGTATTCGATAGCCTGTTCCAAAGAGAGAATTCTCGGCGGCGTCAGGCGGATAGCTTCATCCGAAGAGGAAGTACGCATGTTGGAAACGTTCTTCTTCTTGCAGGGGTTGATATCAATATCGTTATCGCGGGAGTTTTCCCCGACAATCATACCCTCATAAACCTGTTCGCCCGGCTCAATGAACATTACACCACGATCCTGCAGGGAGAAAATACCATAACCTGTGGTCTCGCCCTGTTCGAAAGCAACGAGAGAACCACGGGTACGTCCCGGAATATCTCCTTTGTAAGGCGCATAACCATGGAACACATGATTCATGATGCCATTGCCCTTGGTGCTGGTCAAGAGTTCAGAACGGAAACCAATCAGACCGCGGGCCGGAATGGTGAACTCAAGGCGCATGTAACCAGCCGTCTCCGTCATGTTGGTGAGCTCCGCCTTACGGGTGCCCAAACCTTCCATAACTGCACCCATGTATTCCTGAGGCACTTCGATGGTCAGGTTCTCAATCGGTTCGCAAAGCTGACCATTGATGGTCTTATAAACGACTTCCGGTTTACCAACCTGCAATTCATAACCTTCACGGCGCATTTCCTCGATGAGGATGGACAGATGCAATTCACCACGGCCGGAAACCTTGAACACATCAGCAGAATCCGTTTCCTCTACCTTCATGGCCACGTTGGTCTCAATTTCCTTGAAGAGACGGTCACGCAGATGACGGGAAGTAACGAACTGACCTTCACGACCAGCAAAGGGGCTGGTGTTTACACCAAAGGTCATGGACAGGGTCGGCTCATCGATGTTGATGGAAGGTAGTGCTTCCGGATTTTCCGCATCAGCAACGGTATAACCGATGGATACGTCACCAAGGCCGGTCAGCGCAACGATCTCGCCCATGCTGGCAGCTTCGCTTTCCACGCGCTGCAAGCCCTGATAGGTGAATACCTTGCCGATTTTGGCCTTGGTTTCCTGGTCGCCATTGATGATGACTACATTCTGGTTTGGCTTAGCCGTACCACGAATGATGCGGCCAATGGCTACACGGCCCACGAAGGAATCGGATTCCAGGGTGGTAATCATCATCTGCAGCGGAGCATCCGGATCACCATGGGGTGCCGGGATTTCCTTGACGATGGTTTCCATCAGCGGTTCGAGGTTGTCGTTGTCATCGTCCATGCTATACTTGGCAATACCATCACGAGCCGTTGCATAGATTACCGGGAAGTCCAGCTGTTCATCATCGGCATCCAGTTCCATGAAGAGTTCGAGAACTTCATCATAGACATCATCCACACGCTGATTCGGCTTATCAATCTTGTTGATAACCACAATCGGCTTCAATTTCTGCTCAAGAGCCTTGCGCAGTACGTATTTCGTCTGAGGCATCGGGCCTTCAAAGGCATCAACGAGCAAAACAACGCCGTCAACCATGTTGAGAACACGTTCTACTTCGCCGCCGAAGTCAGCATGGCCCGGGGTATCTACGATGTTGATTTTTACGCCGTTGTACATAACAGCTGTGTTCTTGGACAAAATCGTGATGCCGCGTTCACGCTCGATATCGCCGGAGTCCATAACGCGCTCTGCAACCTGCTCGTTGGAGCGGAACACATGGCTCTGCTTCAGCATGCCATCAACCAGGGTCGTCTTACCATGGTCAACGTGGGCGATAATGGCGATGTTTCTCAGATTTTCATTGGTCGTCATACTCATTTTAGTGTAATCTGCCTCCTAAATT
>NZ_JAILPX010000110.1 GCF_024699275.1 Selenomonas sp. | reverse complement strand
GGCGGTCTTTACTATATTGATTATTTCTGTTAAAGTATTGTTCATGGGAATCCTGTTTCTTGTGTTTTTAGTGCATACACCATGATACAGGGTTTCCTTTTCTATTGCAAACAATCGACCGAGAAATATTTTACACTAAGCGAAGCTGCGGACTCCTCGACAAACTGTAATCTGCAAAAATTGTATCGCTAATTTTACAAAGCCCCGCATAAGTCAGAACAAGAAATCTAACTTATGCGGGGCTCTGCATATTGTGTCAGCACACCATATATCCGTGTAAAGGAATAGTTTCCAGTTCCAGCAAAATGTTACTGCAAAGCTTCCTTGAGCACTTCCATATTCTTTTTCATGGTATTGATATAGGCATCTATAGCGCCTTCATCCGCTTCCCCTGTTACCACCGGGTCCAGTTGATAGATTTTTGCACCGGTTTCCCGGGCAATGGTCTCTGCAGAGGAAGGGGAATACTGCGGTTCCGTAAAGAGCACCTTGGTATCCAGTCCATTGACCTGCTTGATGGTGTCTTCCAATTCCTGAGGCGTGGGCTCAGTCCCCGGTTCCCGTTCAATTACGCTGACGATATTCAGCTTGAACTCCTTGGCCAGATAGGGAAATGCTTCATGGAACGTAACGATATCCTTATGGGGCAGGTTATCCAGCTCTTTGTGCATCTCCTCTTTAAGCTTTTCCAGCTTCATGCAATAATCCAGTGCATTCTGCCGATAAGCATCCTTATGTGCCGGATCCGCCTCACAAAGACCGGCGGTAATGGCTTTGACCTGGGCAATGGCGTAGGTCACAGACAGCCATACATGGGGATTTTCCTCATCTCCGTCCTTCAGCAGCTGGATATCCTTATAATTTGAAGCCTCAATGGTCTTCATCTTGGGATTCTGCTGGGCAGCCTTCTCCAGGAAACTTTCCATGCCAGCACCATTTACCACAAAGGCATCCGCCTTTTCCAGAGTTTTCATATCCTCAGTGGTAAGCTGATAGTCATGCAGACAGCCCGTCTGGGGTTTCGTCATGTTGACCACCTTAACCCCTTCTACTCCCTTGGTGATATTCAGCACATCAATGTACATGGGGTAAAAAGAAGTCACAATGGTGAACTCCTTCTTGTCGTTTGCCGTCTGTCCGCCACAACCGACAGCCAGCACGCATAGCATGACAGCCAGCAATATACTCATGAACTTTTTCAAGTAAAACAACTCCTTCCCTTTAATCAAGGAACCTAATTGAGAACAATGCCCATTGTACAAAGATTTTTCTTGATTGTCAAGATAATTGAGTCATATTATCAATCGTTCATGTATACATTTGTCGATATCTGTATTTTTTTCTCCTGCCAGCATATGAAATTTCTCCATCAAAATAAGCGGCCTTCAGGCCGCTTATCCGTTTATTTCTGCAAATGCTGCTCTACTTCATCCAAAAACGCCCGGGCTGTCTTTTCCGAAACCAATACTTCCTGGTCATGGGCCTTTACCGCTACAAGGGCCTGCTCAAATTCTGCCGGGGTGTTTTCCCCGGCCAATACGGCCAGCCCCAGTATATCTGCCTGCACCACGCGCTGAAGCTGCTGCAGATGGGGCTGGCATTCCGCCAGGACCTGCGCAGACAGTCCCTTTTGCAGTTTCGTAAGGGACTGATTCAGCTTCGTAAGCTCAGCCAGAAGCTTCTTCCGCTGCTGTTCGTCGGGATTCTGCCAGTAGGCATCCATCGCCTGACGCATACGGGCTCCATCTTCCGGGCCGATTACTGCCCAGCTGACCACCATATGCTGATTTTGGTCCGCAAAATCTTCCATGGCCGAAGCCAATGGGCCATACTGCTCCTTTAACGCCTTCTGCCAGGCCTTTCGAGCATCGTATCGCGCAGGATTCTGTGCGTATTCTGCTCCCGTAGCCAGGGAAATCCGGGAAAGCTCCGCGTATTTCATGGGATTGAAGAAGATTGCCGGGATATCGGCCTTGACCGGCAGCTTTTCGATGGGCCCCAAAGCCAGTTTCGCCTCAAGATAATCGCTGACGGGATAATTCCACCAGATGCCCAGCTGCCGCCCGTAGAGCTCATTCGCCTTCGCATAATCCTCATCCGTCAATCCGTCCGGCACCACTTTCTCCCCCGTATACAGCACGAGTATGTTGCGGTCCAAGGTTGTCGCAAAGGCCCGGGTATAGTCCTTGGCCTTTCCCTCGGCTTCCATGTCCAGCCGATAGTATTCCGTAGGCACTGTAATCAGCGGATTTATATCCGGATACTGCGCAATGAAATTCTCGTTAAGCCAGTTCAAGAATTCGGCCTGCCCCCTGCCGTCCTTGTTTTCGATATCATCGAAGAAGATGGCAAAGTCCCTGACGCCCATCTCGTACATGGCGGTCAGTTTTTTCTGCATAGCCAGTTTGTCCGCTTCCCCCTGGGGCCCGGAAAATTGGAGATCCAGCCCCGGGGAAACGGCAAAGATGAACTTCACCTGCTGCTTTTTCGCTTCATCAATAAGGGCCTGCAAATTCGCCAGCTTATCCGCAGGGTAGGGTTCCCGCCATTTTGCCCGATGGTAAGGATCATCCTTAGGCGCATAAATATAGGCATTGAGCTTATGGTCATGACAGAACCGCAGCATGGCCAAGCGTTCCTCCTGGGACCAGGGCGTACCATAAAAGCCCTCCACGATGCCCCGCAGTGGAATGGCAGGAGCGCTGGAAGCCGGGATATTCCCCCATAGACTTACCACCAGCATAGCCGCCAGACCGAATACATATTTCCATTTGCCCGTAAAAATCTTCATCTCAACACCGCCTTCAGAGTTTTAGAATTATTCGCCGCTTGTAGAGGAAATTGGCCACTGGCAGCCAGAGCATAGCCCAAAGCAGGGCGAAGAGAAAGATGCTGAACTGCACATTCATAGCGCCCTTCAGGGTCATTTCCCAAAGCCAGGGATAAAAAGCTGCGCCCCGAATCTGCAGCTGCCAAAGAACCATCAGCACCATATCCGGCACAATGAACAGGAACAAGGGATTGAGCCCCCAAATGCGGAAGGGGGTAAAAAAGCCATAGGTAAAATCTGGGAAGAAGGTATTGCTCATTTCCAGCAGTCCCAAGGCCCACATAAAACCGCCACTGGTAAACAGCACATAGGGCGCCGTCCAAAGCTGCTTGCTGATGACATCCGTATAGCTCCAGACGCCGCCCGCCAGCAGCAAAACCGTCCCCAGAATAAACATGGACAGCACCCGCTCAAAGGCCGGTGCATTCTTCATGGTCAGACACCGCCCCGCCAGCATTCCCCAAAGGAACGAGGCCGTAGCCGCTATGGTGCCATAGAGGCCCTCCGGGTCAAAATTCCTGCCCATATAACAGTGCGCTGTTCCGGGGAACAGGCCATCCATCAACATGCTGATATTGTTGTCCGGACTGAAAGAATTCGTGGTATCGTAAAGATGAAAGCAAAGGGATGATACGGCCAACAGCATAAAGGCCATAATCCCGACGAGTTTTTCACTGCGCAGCCACCAGGTCAGCAGCATGCCAAAGAAATACACCAGCCCCAGCCGCTGCAGGACCCCCATCACCCGGCCATGCTGGGCAATATCCGCCAGCAGGGACTCAGCGGAAGGATGGAACAGATGGTCCAGGAGCAGCGGGAACTGCCCCATGAAAAAACCAATCAGGATGAGCAGCAGCGATCGCCGCAGAATCAGGCCAAATTTTTCGCCAAAGTCATCCCGTTCGTGCTTCGGAAACCATAAGGCCCCAGCCACCCCCATGATGAATACAAAACCCGGAAAGGCCAAATCGGCAATGGTCATTCCCGTCCAAGGAGCATGTACCAGCCAGGGATTTGCCTGGTCAAAATCCGGCAGGGCATTGACAATCAGCATAATGGCAATGACCATCCCCCGAAATATATCCACGGCGGGCAGTCGCCGTTTATCGCGAAATTCAATTAACATAAACCAGCCTCTATTCTAAAAAGTCTTATCTGCATAAAAGCAGGGCGGCTGCTGCCATCCCTGCTTTCCTATCATACCTTATAAGCCTGCTTTTTGTAAAGACCAGCACAAAGATTACTTTTCCAAATCTTCAATGGCCTGTGCTGCCCCCATGATGCCGATAACCGCATGCTCAAAGGTCAGGCCCCCCTGAAGATAAACATTGTAAGGTGCCCGCATGGGGCCATCGGCACTAAATTCAATGGATGCCCCCTGTACAAAGGTGCCCGCTGCCATGATGATCTGATCCGCATAGCCCGGCATATCCCAGGGTTCCGGAGCCGCATAGGAATCCACCGGTGAATACTTCTGGATGCCGCCACAGAAAGCCACCATCTTTTCAGCTGTTCCCAATTCAATGGCCTGGATGATATCCCCCCGCACATCCGTGGGCAGAGGCAGGGTCTTGTAGCCTAAACGGGCAAACATCCCCGCCGCAAAGATGGCCCCCTTGATGGCCTGCGCCACCACATGGGGGGCCAGGAACAGGCCCTGGAACAGCAGACGGTTGTTGGCAAGACTTGCCCCCAGCTCATCCCCCATCCCCGGAGCCGTCAGGCGATAGGATGCCAGTTCCACCAGCTTATCCCTGCCCACAATATAGCCACCGGTGGGGGCTATCCCGCCGCCGGGATTTTTAATCAGGGAGCCGGCCATGATATCGGCACCGACCTGGGTGGGCTCCAGCGTATCCACGAATTCACCATAACAGTTGTCCACAAAGCATACGCAGTCCGGCTTGATGCGATGCACTTCCGCACAGATTGCCCGGATATCGTCGATGGACAGGGGATTGCGCATGCTGTAGCCCCGGGAACGCTGAATCTCCACCATCTTAGTCTTTGCCGTAATGACCTTCTGGATACCGGCCATATCCACCTTGCCCTCAATCATGGGCAATTCATTGTAAAGCACCCCAAACTCCTTCAATGAGCCCGGGCTGGGGTTGTCATAGCCGATAACCGTCTGCATGGTATCGTAGGGCTTTCCCGTCAACGATACCAATTCATCCCCGGGACGCAGGATGCCGAAGAGCACCGTAGCCAGCGCATGGGTGCCGGATACGAATTGCGTGCGTACCAATGCCCGCTCCGCACCAAAGATTTTGGCATAAAGCTCCTCCAGCTTGCCCCGGCCAATATCATCATAGGCATAGCCGGAAGTGGTATTGAAATGGGCATCGGATACCTTGCATTCCCGCATGGCGTCCAAAACCTTCAGCGTATTTTCCTCAGCGATGGCATCCACATGGGCAAATAAATCCCGGGATTCTGCCAGTACTTCCTGTTTCAAATCAACGATTTTCTTTGCAAAAGCCAATGTGTACTTACTCCTTTAGTTCATACTTCATGAAATGATCTTTTTCCGACAGGGGCAGGCGTACCTCCACCTTCGTTCCCATTTCCTCGTAGGCCGTCTCTACCACGGCATTCAGCTGATGCAGCCGCGTGACCACCTGGCCCTGGTCATAGGGAATCAGCAGGGTCAGACGCACCTGACTTTCCTGAAAAAAGCCCTCTATCCGCCGCTGCAGGGCATCCAGATTCTCCCCCGTCGCAGCCGAAATAAAGAGTCCATCCCGGCCATGGAGCAACTGCTCCCGAAGATGGGGATTGGTGAGCTTATCGGCCTTATTGAAGACAAAGAACACGGGCTTGCTGTCCGCCTCCAGTTCCTTGAGCACAGCCACCACTGCTTCAATCTGGGCTTCCAGATTTTCACTGTTGCAGTCCACCACATGCAGCAGCAAATCCGCCTCCTGCACTTCCTCCAAGGTCGCCCGAAAGGCCTTGACCAGGGTATGGGGCAGCTTTTGGATAAAGCCCACCGTATCCGTCAACAGGATTTCCTGCTTTTCCGGCAGCTGCAGATGGCGGGTCGTCGGGTCAAGGGTGGCAAAGAGCTTGTCTTCCGCGAAGACCTCGGAACCCGTCAGCTTGTTTAGGAGGGTGCTCTTCCCGGCGTTGGTATAGCCCACCAGAGCCACCAGCGGAATCTGGGACTCCTTGCGCTGCTTGCGGTGCAGGGTGCGGCTCTTCTTCATGGCCTCAATCTGCTCTTCGATATCGTGAATCTTGCTGTAAATGCGGCGCCGGTCCACTTCCAGCTTCGTTTCCCCAGGCCCCCGGGTGCCAATGCCGCCGCCTAAACGGGAAAGAGCCAGTCCCTGACCACTGAGACGGGGAAGATTATAGCGCAGCTGCGCCAGTTCCACCTGCAGTTTCCCCTCCCGAGAGCGGGCCCGCTGGGCAAAGATATCCAGAATCAGCGCCGTGCGGTCAATGACCTTGACCCCCAGCATCTGCTCCAGATTGTGCTGCTGGGAAGGCGTCAGTTCATCATCCAGAATCAGCAGCGTAGCCTCCAGATTCTGGATTTCCATGGCCAGTTCGCTTACTTTTCCCTTTCCCAGGAAAAAGGCCGCATCGGGCTTTTCCTTGCGTTGGGTAAACTGCCCTACGATTTTGGCGCCGGCGGTATCAGCCAAACGTGCCAGTTCCGCCATGGATTCTTCTATAGGCCAGCTGCTGCCAGGACGGTCCACCCCGGCCAGTATCGCCCGCTCCACCTCATCTTCCGTATTCTTCATACTTTGCGCAGCCAATTTTTTATTGATGACCGTCACCAGCATATTGAGATTGATTTGCTCCAGCACCTTATCCTCAGCAGGGCCGTACTGGGTCAGAATCTGCGTGCCATCCTCTCCCGTCTCCCCGGCGAAGAATCCCAGACAGCCGATAATCTTCTTGTCCTTCCGTCCAATAGCGGCCATGCAGTCAAAGCGCAGGCGGCGCAGGGAGGACAAGTCCGGCGCACTGAGCCGCACATCCCCACTGGGATGGGTGTGGATGCAGCGAATCCCCGACAGGCGCAGATCCGAACGGGTCTTGGCCTTGAACTCCGGCAAATCCACGGTGGCCGTATCCCCCAGGGAAACCTGCACCACCTTCCCCTGACGGTTCAGATACACCGCCACTTCCCGGTCCGTATCTGCGGTGATGGCCAGCATTTCCTCGTTGAGTTCCCGGGTGGAAATCTGCCCGCTGGGCACCTGCAGATCATAAAGGGCCTTTAATTTTTCCAGCACATAGGTTTTAATGTTGGCCAACTCGCCATTTACTTGCATAATCTTTGCTCCTTAGGGGCTGTTGATAAAATGAACGGCCAAAAGCAACACCGCGCAGATAAAATCACACCTATCCGCGATTCACGATGTTACCGATATGCTTGAGCATAATGGATAAGGTTCCATCCTCGTTATTGTGAAACTCCATAAACTCCGTGTTGTCAAAGTACTCCGAAGGAACGGTCAGCTCAATCCCCGTATCCGTCTTGAGCTTATGCTTGCACATCTTCTTGATGGTGGCTTCCTGGTCCATCTTCACCGGCTCCGTGAAGCCTGCCTCTTTGATGGCCGTATCAAAATCTGCCTGCATGGAGGGATTTTCCTTGAAGATTTCCCTGCCGGCCTCCGTTAAATCCAGTTCATCTGTGGTCTGCATATTTTCCGTCACGTAGCTTTTGACCGCCGCTTCTGTAGCAATCTGATCCTGCCCATAGGCCTCGGCCACCTTGGCCGCCGTCTTGCTGAGATTTTTGATGGCTTCCTTGGGCGATGGGGTCAGGCTGCATTCCAGCAGGACTTCTGGAAAGACCAGGATGCTGTTGCCATCAATGGTATATTTCTTAGCCGTCACCGACACTGCTTTCGTCTCCGTATCAATAAAGGCAAACTCCTCCATCTTCTGGGAGAGATTGGGCATGATGGAATAATGGTTGATGATTTCATTCTTGATGCCCGCCTCCGTCTGATTGACCTGGTGGGTATAACCGATATGGCTGTTGGATTTGAAAATGACAATCTGCCGCCGGTCATCGATGCGCACATCGGCCACAATCACATCGCTGGAGGCCATTTCCTCCGCATGGACGAAGGCATCCTCTAATTTTTTGGCCAGTTCCTTGGAAAAGGGGACAAAGCTCATTTCTCCGCTGAGATACTCCGCCAAAAGCTGGGCGCAATGGCTGTCCTCATAAAAGGTCCCCGGCTTGGCATCCTGGCTGCCCCAGGCCTTTTCAATATGCTTGAGCAGAAAGGTCTCAATACTGTCCTGCACCGTGAGTTCCTCATCGGAATACACCGTCATACCGGAATTAAAATCCAGAATATGCAAAATCGCCTTATCAATCACTACCATGATGTGTCTCCTTCTGTTCCTCCGCCCAGCCCCTTACCTGCCGCAGACGAGGCAGCATCCGGGTGCGCAGTTTTTCCTCCAGCTCCTGCAGGTCATTTGCGTCAAAATCGTAATTTACATCAGGGATATTCCAAATCCGGGCCTCCGCGAAAAATTCATCCCGGTAGATGTTGTAATAGACCGTAAAACTGCTTTCCAATGCAAAATCCACATAGTCGATGACAATGTAGGAACCGTTATTGATTTTCACGGGTTCTGCCGGCCGGATAAAGAGGGTGAAGCCCTCATTTTCTGCCGGCAGTTCACTGCCCCACTGCCATTCCGGCAGTTTCTTGTCCACCACAATGCTGCTGAGGGTTGCAGGATTAAAGGAAGCCATGTCCTTCAATACCTGCTCAAACTGATTGGTCAGCAGCTCCTCGAACACAGAAAGCTTCCCGGTGATGAATTCGATGCGAACGAATTCAATCAGGCCGATTTTCAGCCGCACCTTGTACTCATGAGTTTCCTCATGGAAGTAGACAATGGCGCTTTTATGCCAGTCCTCGTTGACATAGCGATACAAATCGTACTTGTCTTTGCCGATAACCGGTTCCCGCTGCAGGACAAAACCATGCCACTTGGCAGGCAGATTGGCCATATACGCCCAGGTATCCGTTTCTTCTTTTATTTTCGCTATCGTATCTTCTTTCATCGCGCAGTGCCTTTCGCCAGAACATACAAGAAAAGCTCCCAGGCAAAGCCTAAGAGCTTGTAAATTCAAATGGTGACCCACCACGGAATCGAACCGTGAACCTACTGATTAAGAGTCAGTTGCTCTGCCAGTTGAGCTAGTGAGTCGTTAGCCCTGTTCTCAAGGACATGTAATATAATAACACCAACATCCGTCTCCGTCAAGGATTTTTTTATTTTTTTATAAAAATTTTTAAGCGGCAATCGCCAGCGGCGGATGATGCGGTCTCAACAAAGCTCAGATAAAACTCTGCACCGCATTTTCGATCACACAGCGATGGATAATCTCCGTCCGATTGGATACCTCCATCTTCTTGGTGATGGCCGTAATATGCTTCTTCACCGTGGATTCGGCACAAAACAGCTTATCGGCAATCTGCTTGTTGGACATGCCCCGGCAAATGAGACCGGTAATCTGCCGTTCCCTCTCGGTAAGTCCATAGCGCTCCGTCAGGATTTTCTTGGCCATCTCGCCTTTTTTGTTCTGGGGATGGTATTCATACATGCGGCGGGTAATCAAGGGTTCCAGCAGGCGCAGCCGAAACAAATCCTTTTCTTCAAAATTGCCGCTTTCCTCATAGCGCAGCAGCCAGAACTTGCCCAGCAACAATCCATTAAAAATGGAAAAGACCTTGCAGGCATAGCGCATGCCCCATTCATTTTTCAACATGCGGCCAATTTCTGTACGAAACATGAATTCATCGCTGAACATATCGGAATCACGAAACACCAACGATTGTTTTTGCCATTCCAAAGCGGTGTAACCACTGGATTTATGGGCCAGCTCTGCCGCCCGGAAAATCTCATTGGTGGTGGGGACTACTTTTGCTTTGGGATAAGCCAGGGGATCCAAACAGTCCTTTTTATCGGGATAGTTTCTGACCACATACGAAACACCGCAGTCAAAAGGGACCATTTCATTCATGACCTGGAATACTGTCTGCCGAAATTCATCTATGGAAGCGGCCATAATCCGCGTCAAGCCCATAGACATCTGCCAGCATTCCTGCTCATTCAGTTGTAGCATTAACATCCTGCCTTTCTTGGGGAAATACAGATCAACACATCGCTACATAACACAACTCTTTTATTATACACTAAAAAGGACAGGTCTTACAAGGCCTGTCCTTTTCCAAATATAATTCCTTTACCTGCAAAGCTTCCCCAATTTTGAAGGCATTTGTGTCATCACTTCCCCAAGTGACAAAACTTATTATAGCAGGGAATAACACACTTACAACTATCCAAAGGTAGAATATTGCCCGCTATTTACTACCAAAGGAGTATAATCAGCGAACTTTATCAGCAGCTGCGGCCAGTTCCTGTAATTCTTCGCCGGTAAATTCATATTTTTCGTTGCAGAACTGGCAGCAGACTTCAGCCTTGCCGTCGGCCACCAGGCTGTCCAGGTCCTCCTTGCCGAGGCTGATGAGCACATTGAAAAGCATATCCTTGGAGCAGTGACATTTGAAGGCCAGCTCCGTCTCCGCCATATAATTGATGGCAAACCCCTGGAGCATCTCCGCAATGATGTCCTTGGCTGAATAGCCCTTTTCCACCATATGGGATACCGAGTTCACCTTCTGCAGATTAGCCTCCAATTTGGAAATACACTCTTCCGTGGCATCCGGCAGCGGCTGGATGAAGAAACCGCCAGCGCCAATGCACTTGAAGTCCGGATTGACCAATACCCCAAGGCCGATACTGGAGGGCGTCTGCTCCGATACATAGAGATATTTCGTCAAATCATCGGCAATCTCTCCATCCGTGATCTCGCAGCTGCCGGTGATGGGATTCCTAAGGCCCGTGAAGCGGGTAACCGACACCGTGCCATTACGGCCTACACCGCCCCCCACATCAATCTTCCCCTTGTCGTTTAAGGGCAGGTTCACATGGGGATTGCCCACATAGCCCCGAACAAAGCCCTCCGGCGTGGCATCTGCCGTCACGATGCCCAGAGGGCCGCCGCCGGAAAACTTCACCGTCAGGGCCTCCTTATTCTTGAGGTTAGCCGCCATGAGGAGTGCACCGGTCATGGTGCGCCCTAAGGCTGCTGCCGCCACAGGATAGCAGTCGTGACGGGAAATGGCCTCATTCACTAAATCCGTAGTTACCGCTGCATAAATGCGCACGCCGTCAGCAGTAGCTTTCACTAAATGGTCTTTCATTACATCTTTCCTCTCATCGTAAAAGAGGCCTCCCAGCGGAAGGCCTCTATATTCAATCCAACGTATAAGCTGCCAGGACTTCATCCGTATCCATATCATAAATCGAAATCGTCTTTTTGTCCAGCACAGCAAAGGTATTGCGGCCGTCTTCCCGCTTGGAAAGCGCTGCCGAACCGGGGTTCAGGAAAACTGTATTGCCCCGCTTCTCCAGCACCGTCGTATGGATATGACCGCTGATGAAAAGGTCCGCCTTCAGATGAGCCGCCAGCTTGTCCTTTTCCTCATCCGTCATCACCGCATCGCCATGGGTTACGATAATCCGCAGCCCCTCTGCCACCACATAGGCATAAGGAGCCTCAATGGGCAGTTCCAGGCAGCTGGCATCCACTGAGGAATCGCAGTTGCCCTTGGCGATGATTACCGGCACAGGACAGCTGTTGATTTTCTCCGCCAGCCCCATGGGATTGTAATCGGCCTTCATGGGATTCCGGGGGCCATGATAGAGCACATCCCCGGCATGCAGAATCATGTCCGCATCATGGAACTGCTTGTCAAAAGCCGTCTGCCAGGCACCTTCGTGGCCATGGGTATCGCTGATAATACCAATTTTCATTTACCTTCAGCCTCTTTCCTTTTCATCTGCGGCCATCAGCCGATTTTCTTCAGCAGGTTGGCCATTTCCATAGCAGCCATAGCCGCATCCGTACCCTTATTACCAGCCTTGGTGCCAGCGCGTTCCACAGCCTGCTCGATGTTTTCCGTCGTCACCACGCCGAAGATGGTGGGCACGCCGGTCTGCATCCCTACCTGGGCTACCCCTTTGGAAACCTCATTGCAGACATAATCATAATGGGTCGTGGAACCACGGATAACCGCCCCCAGGGCAATAACAGCATCGTACTTGCCGGACTCAGCCATCTTCTTGGCCACCACGGGAATCTCAAAGGCTCCCGGCACCCAAGCCACATCGATATCCTCATCCCTGCCTTCATGACGATGAAGCGTATCCAGTGCGCCCCCCAAAAGCTTGCTGGTGATGAATTCATTGAAGCGGGCCACCACGATTCCCACTTTCAGTCCTTTTGCCGTTACAAATCCTTCAATAATATTAGCCATTTGCTTTTCCTCCACTCCAAAACCATTATTTCAACGTATCATCATTGAGCAGGTGACCCATCTTGACCTTTTTGATGGTGAGATACTTCTTGTCAAACTTGTTGGCATGAATCATCAGCGGCACCCGCTCGGTAATGGTCAGTCCATAGCCTTCAAGACCAGCCCGCTTTGCCGGATTGTTGGTCATCAGGCGGATGCTGGTAAGACCCAGGTCCGACAGGATTTGGGCACCGATGCCATAATCCCGCAGGTCTGGTGCAAAGCCTAGTTCCACATTGGCCTCCACCGTATCACGGCCCTTATCCTGCAGGGCATAGGCCCGCATCTTGTTGGCCAGACCGATACCGCGGCCTTCCTGACGCATGTACAGCACCACGCCCTCGCCGGCCTTTTCGATTTTTTCCAAAGCCGCATGGAGCTGATCGCCGCAATCGCAGCGCAGGGAACCCAAAGCGTCCCCCGTCAGGCATTCGGAATGTACCCGTACCAGTACATCCTTCTTGCCAGCCACATCCCCCTTGACGATGGCCAGATGACATTTGCCGTCCAGCTTGCTTTCGTAGGACTTGATGCGGAAATGACCAAACTTGCTGGGGAAATCCACATCCGCTACCTGCTGCACAAAGGTTTCCGTACGCTTGCGGTATTCGATAAGGGACTTGACCGTAATCATATGCAGGTTGTGCTCTTTTGCAAACGCAATGAGCTTCGGCGTACGCATCATGTGCCCATCATCGTCCATGATTTCACAGCAGAGCCCTGCCGGATAGAATCCGGCCAGCCGGGCCAAATCCGTAGTGGTTTCCGTATGGCCTGCCCGGCGCAGTACCCCGCCTTCTACGGAACGCAGGGGGAAAACATGACCCGGACGGCGGAAACTGGATGCCTTGGCCTTGGGGTCCAAAAGCTTGCGAATGGTCTGACAGCGCTCATACGCGGAAATACCCGTCTCCGTTTCGTAAGCATCAATGGACACCGTAAAGGCCGTCTCGTGATTATCCGTATTGTTGACCACCATCTGCCCGATATTGAGTTCATCCAGACGCTTGCCATCGATGGGCGTACAGATAAGGCCCTTGGCATAGGTAGCCATAAAATTCACATCTTCCGGGGTAACGGTGGCCGCCGCCACAATCAGGTCCCCTTCGTTTTCGCGGTCTTCGTCATCCACCACCACGACCATCTTGCCATTCTTTATATCTTCGATTGCCTGTTCAACCGTTGCAAAATCTGCCATCTTCAAATTCTCCTTACTTAAAAACCATTTTCTCTGAGAAAATCAAGGGTCATCGTATTCTGAGGCTTACGGGCGATCTGCCCGCCGGTGAGCATCTTTTCCACATACTTACCCAGCACATCCGTCTCGATATTGATGGGACTGCCCATTTTCTTGCTGCCCAGGTTGGTCACATCCCGGGTGTGCGGAATCAGACTGACGGTAAAGTCATGGTCAGAAACAGCTGCCACCGTCAGACTGATGCCATCCAGTGCCACAGACCCCTTCTCCACGATATAACGCAGCAGTTCCTGTCCAGCACTTACCGTCATCAACAGCGCGTTGCCCTCATCGGCAAACCTGACGATTTCTCCCGTGCCATCGATATGGCCGCTGACGATATGACCGCCCAGACGGCTGGCCAAAGTGAGAGCCCGCTCCAGATTCACCGGACTGCCCTTTTTCAGTTCTGCAAAAGACGTCCGGCGCACGGTTTCCGGCATCACATCTGCCGTGAAGGATGACCGGTCAAAATGGGTAACCGTCAGGCACACGCCATTGACGGCAATACTGTCCCCCAACTGCACATCCGTAAGGACCTTCTGACAGTTGATGACGAGACTGCCTCCGCCCAGGCGGGCTACCTGCCCCACTTCTTCAATTATGCCTGTAAACAATCCCTCACCGCCTTTTCACATAGCCTGTCAGCAAAATATCTTCACCTATGGGTTCTGTAGTCAGCCGCTCCAGCGGAACCGCATCCTGCAGTTCCGCAAAGCCTTCCCCTTCCACCGGCGTCAAAGCCTGCCTGCCCCCCAAGAGCTTGGGAGCGATAAAGGCATGGACCTTATCCACCAGTCCTGCCTGCAGCAGGGAAAAGTTCACGGTACCGCCGCCTTCCACATAAACCGAGGAAATCTCTCTTTCCCCCAGCATTTCCATGAGCAGGGTTAAATCCACTTTGTCGCCCTTGCCAGCAACCAGCACCTCGGCACCAGCTTCCTGCAGGGCCTTCACCCGCTGCGCCGGAGCCGCAGCCGCAACGGCAATAATGGTTTTGGCCTGGCCATCGGTAAGAACCTTGGCCGTCAGAGGCGTTCTTCCCTGACTGTCCACCACGATCCGCAGGGGATTTTTCCCCCGGCCCTGGGGCAGGCGGGTGGTCAGACTGGGATCATCTGCCAGCACCGTGCCGATCCCCACCAGAATACTATCGTAGATGTCCCGGAATTCATGCCCCTTCTGCCGGGCAGCCTCGCCGGTAATCCACTGGGATTTTCCCGTTGCCGTGGCAATCTTGCCATCCAGACTCATGGCGGTTTTCAAGACCACAAAGGGCTTTTGGGTACAAATCCACTTCAAGAACACCTCGTTGAGCTGACGGGCTTCTGCCTCCAGTACGCCACAGCGCACCGCGATGCCCGCCTGCTCCAGGATAGCAATGCCCTTGCCGGCCACCTTGGGGTTCGGATCCCCCATGGCAATGACGCAGCGTTTGATACCCGCCTTCACCACAGCCTCGGCACAGGGACCAGTGCGGCCATGATGGGAACAGGGCTCCAGCGTCACATAAAGGGTTGCCCCCTGAGCCAAATCCCCGGCCATGTTCAGGGCATGGATTTCCGCATGGGGCGTACCGGCTTTCCGATGCCAGCCTGCCCCTACAATGCGTCCTTCCCGCACAATCACCGCCCCCACCAAAGGATTCGGCGATGTGCGGCCCGTTGCGTTACGGGCCAGGTTCAAGGCCACCTGCATAAAATCTTCATCTTGCAAATTCATCACCTCAATTTGGATAAACTAAGGTTTGCGAATGAGACTTCGATGATAAGAAAGTCAAAAAGCCACCGCGAAGATTCCCTCCGCGGTGGCTACTGTCGCATGCAAACGAACATGCCTTTTCTCATCCCGACTATACGGTCGGCTCCGGAATTTCACCGAATCGTGCCCCTCTTACGAAATACAGGGCTTGCGGGCTATACCGCCGGTGGGGAACTGCCCCCCGCCTCAAAGACAAATCTCTGCCTATTATGATAGCATACAAAGGACAAAATAGCAAATCTTTTCCTTTTGCAACCTATTGTTTATGCTTCCTTCTTATCGAAAGGCACATGATTGAGCAGTAAATCCGGATTATTATCCGTAATCCAGCCCAAAGCCCACTCGTTATTCACCAACAGCACCGGATTGTTGTGACGGTCATAGACAAACATCCCGCGGTCAGCACCCTTAAGCTCTGCAGGCGTCACCTCATGACCGTCCTCATAGGCCATCCAGCGGGCCACTTCATAGGGCTGCATATTCATCTCAATATCCACGTTGTATTCGTTCTTGAGACGGTATTCCAACACTTCAAACTGCAGAGTGCCCACCGTTCCCACGATGTAGGATTCCATGCCAGCACCAGCCTGCTGGAAGAGCTGAATCGCCCCTTCCTGGGTCAGCTGTTCAATGCCCTTGACAAACTGCTTGCGCTTCATGGTATCCTTGGCCTGGACACGGGCAAATTTTTCCGGTGGGAACACCGGGAAATCCGCATACTTGAACTTATGGCTGGCATCGCAGACCGTATCCCCAATGCCGAATACCCCCGGGTCGAAAAGGCCTACGATATCACCGGGATAAGCCGTATCGATAATCTGCCGGTCCTGCGCCAGGAATTGCTGGGGCTGTGCCAGCTTCAGCATCTTGCCCGTACGCTCATGCCAAACTTCCATATTGCGCTCGAACTTGCCGGAACAGATGCGGATAAAGGCCAGACGGTCCCGGTGCGCCGGATTCATATTGGCCTGAATCTTGAACACGAACCCCGAGAATTTCTCATCATCAGCCGGAATCAGCCCCTCCGACGATTTGCGCGGCTGCGGAGTCGGCGCCATGGCGATATAGCCCTCCAGGAAATCCTGCACACCAAAGTTGGTCATGGCAGAACCAAAGAACATGGGGGTGAGTTCGCCGGCGTTAACCTTGTCCATATCGAACTCTTCCCCCGCTTCGTTCAGCAGTTCCAAATCCTCCTGCAGCGCCTCCCAGACATCTTCGCCTACCCGTTCCACCACCTGGGGATCATCGGGTTCAAAGACATCGGCCACCCGGGTTTCCTGGCCATGGGTGGTATCGGCTGCAAAGAGCAGTACCTTGTCATTGCGGCGATCATAAACACCCATATACTGTCCATCCTGACCGATTGGCCAGTTCATGGGATAGGAGCGGATGCCCAGCACGTTTTCGATTTCATCCATCAGGTCAATCGGCGCCTTGCCGAAATGGTCCAGTTTGTTGACAAAGGTGAAGATGGGAATTCCCCGCTGTTTGCAGACCTTAAAGAGTTTTTTCGTCTGAGCTTCCACACCCTTAGCCACATCGATGACCATGACGGCACTATCCACCGCCATCAGCGTGCGATAGGTATCCTCACTGAAGTCCTGATGCCCCGGCGTATCGAGGATATTGATACGGCAGCCATCGTAGTCAAACTGCAGTACCGAAGAGGTTACCGAGATACCACGCTGCTTTTCGATTTCCATCCAGTCGGACACCGCATGGCGCTGCGTCTTGCGGGACTTGATGGAACCAGCCAGATGAATGGCCCCACCATAAAGCAAAAGTTTTTCCGTCAGCGTCGTCTTACCAGCATCCGGGTGCGAGATGATGGCAAAGGTACGACGCTTTTTAATTTCTTTATCCAGTTCTGCGCTTAAAGCTGACAAAATAAATCCTCCATTTGTTGAATAAATTTGATACAAACACACTTTTCCCTTTTGAAAACGCCTAAGGGGGGTTCAAAAATAGTGTATTCGTGTGTGAGTACCGGGAAGCCTTGCTACGACTAAGTTTCGAGCCTTTTGGATACGCCTATGGACAATGCCACAGAACGTACATGATTGCGTTACAACCTCTACGGACTCACATAACAATCATTCTACCATAAAATAAGAAGGGAATACAAGAAAATTGGCACGGGACTTTGCCCGCGCCAATTCTTACCTTATATGTATTTCTGTTCCATCCTTGAATGTCACACGGATGTCTTCTTTGCTGTATACGGTCATGGAGTCTACCAGCGTTCCCCAAAGCCCCGCATCAAACTTCGTCAAGCTTTCGCTCTGAGCAGTAAGTGCTTGGGAAAAACCATCCAGACGTTCAGACTTTGCGTGTCGAGCCTTGATTAACCTGACCACCTCATCATGTCTGTCTTTCGTGGCCTCGTAACGGCTGACCAGTTCATCATATCGTTTTTGGTAATCCTTCTGATCCTGGGCTATCCGGGCATTCTCGCTGATACATTTTTGCACTCTGTCCGAGAGCATATTCATTTCTTCCATAAGCCGCCGGCTTTCAGCCTCGAGGTCTGCTGTGTCGCAGATCTGCTCCCGTACCAACCGGATGTTTTCCAGCATATCCGTTTTGCCCTCCAGTAGCTTGTTCACCACCTTGACGAAAGCCTTTTTTATTTCCATCTCCGTCAGATGTGGCGTAGTGCATTTCTTGGCTCCGGCAAACTTGTTGTTGCACTGGTATACCACCCGCCTGTATTTATCATTACTGTGCCAAACCTTGGAACCGAACCAATGACCGCACGCCCCACACTTGATGCGATTGGAAAATATGGTAGCCCCGCTGTACCTGCCTCTCCCTCGGCTACTGCTGCGACGTTCAATCTCGGCCTGTACCAAATCGAATGTGGCCGGCGGTATAATTGCTTCGTGGTTCCCCGTTACATAATACTGCGGAATCTCCCCTTCATTCTTTTTTACTTTCTTGGTTAAGAAATCCACGGTGAAGTTCTTTTGCAGCAGTGCGTCCCCTTTCATTTTTTCGCTGGTAAGAATGCTATGCACCGTATTCGCATACCACCTTTCCTTGCCAGCCGGTGATTTTATGCCCAGTTTCATGAGTTCGCGGCCAATGGCATTGTAGGACAGACCTGTAAGGAAGAGTTTGTAGATGAGTTTTACCACCTTGGCCTGTTCAGGATTTACGACCAGATTGCCATCTTCGCCCCGGCCATAGCCAAGGAAATGTTTATAAGGAACTCTCGCTTTGCCATCGGCAAAAAGTTTTCTTTGCCCCCATGTGGTGTTCTCGGAAATGCTCCGGGCTTCTTCCTGACTGATTGATGAGAGCACAGTTATGAGAAGTTCCGTTTTTGAGAGGCAAGGATTTTCACCCGCTTGTTAAGTGCGGGGCACATCCGCACCATGTCAGCAGCCACATCGAAAACGATGCCCGCCTGTTGGCGATCAGCCGCGCAGCCATAAACCTCCGCCCGCTCTTCCCCATCGCCACAACAAAGCAGGAGCGCCACAGCCGCCGCCAGTTCGCTTTTGCCTTGCTTCTTGGGGATTTCTACGTAGGCGGTGTTGAACTGGCGGTAGCCGTTAGACTTAAGTATTCCAAAGATGTCCCGAATTATCCTTTCCTGCCAATCGATAAGCTCAAATGACTTGCCGGCCCAAGTCCCCTTGGTATGGCACAGGCACTCAATGAAGCCCACTGCGTAATCAGCGGCCGCCTTGTCATAATGGGAATCTGCTGCCATGAAATCTGTAGGCTTGTAGCCTTTCATTTTCCGCAATCTGTCACCTTCAATCAAAAAGGATAGCCCTTGTTTTTTATCTGAACAAGCAACAGCCCCAAAGGGCTGTCGCTTGATTTTCTCGCGTCAATTCTGGAATTCGATGTTCAGCATCCCCTTGCCGATGAAGAAGTCGTTGCAAATCTGGGGGTCTTCCATCGTTGTTTTCCAGGCTTCCTTAGTCATCCTCTTGACCTCCTCTGCCCCCATCATCTCCGTCAAGGCTTTCTTGCTGATTTTCTTTCCATCCAGTCTGTAAATCGCTTTCATGCTTGCATCCTCCTTTTCGTTTAGGTGTTTTCCTTTTGGTATGTGTATATTCGCTCTAAACACAATTTATAGCAAGCGAAATTCGGATAAATCTTGTGTATATATGAAATTACCATTATTCATCTTTAAGGTCATCTGGACGGTGCTTCAGCAAGTAGAATTTGTCTACACTGGGGATGAAACTAAGACTGGAGCCGTTGTCCCAGCGAACCAAAACGCTCCCTGCGTCATCCACGCCCCTTATCTCCCCAACGGTTCCTTCTGGCGGTGCCTGCGGTTCATCTTGCATCTCCACCAGCATCACGATGCGCCCCGGAGGGTAGATGGAGCGCAGCCGCTCCACCTCCTCTCTGCCGGGAAATGCCCAGCTGTTACTCTGCCTCATGTTCAACTGCCTCCTTCTTGTGGCCGGACTTGAAGCTGGCGTTGCCGGAAAGGTTCTCCATGAGGATTTTCCTCGTGGTCTTGTACTCGGCTCCAATCAGCCCAAGGCGCAGGAGGAAACACCGGAAGGCGTACTTTTCATTGTCCACCGCCTTGGCCTT
>NZ_JAILPX010000091.1 GCF_024699275.1 Selenomonas sp. | reverse complement strand
TTGGCACCTTCAACAACCGGCTTGCCAACTTTGACATCACCGTCGTTTACTACCGTCAGAACTTCGTCAAACACTACAGCTTCGCCTTCAGCAGCGGAGAGCTTCTCCACCATGATTACATCACCTTCAGCGACCTTGTACTGCTTGCCACCAGTTTTGATAATTGCGTACATAAAAACACCTCCCTATAGATTACTCGCCAGCTACGGCACAGCCACCCGGCTGTTTTACAAGCCCCGCTGTGCGGTTGGGGATGGGTCATAAAACCCAAATCAGACGCACTTCATGCGCCTACAGTTAACAATACTAGCATAGGCCTTCCGCCTTGTCAAGAAAATATTTCCATTAAGCCTCGCTATTTCTGCATAGGAAAATCCTATGTATTATATTGTGCAATGGATGATTGAGATTTTCCCGTTTTTTCGCTATAATGTACAAGTGTATAGAATATGTAGCGTTTAGGAGGAATTATCATGATTAGTCCATATACTGCAGGTGCGCTGGTACTCGTTGCCCTGATTGTCTTCGGTCCCAGCAAGCTGCCGGAAATCGGCAAGGCTCTGGGCAAGGGCATTAAAGAATTCAAATCCGGTGTTGCCGATGAAGCCAAAAAACCGGAAGAACAGCAGATGATGAACGTAACCGAACAGCCCAAAGAACTGCCCCAGGCTGACCAGCAGACGAAACAGTAATCCGGTGACATGATGGCAGAAGAACAAAAATATGAAGAAATCGAGGCGCCAAAACAAATTGGCGCCCCAGCAGATGCTGAAGCAGCAATAGATGATGGCAGCATGTCCCTGATTGCCCATCTGACCGAGCTCCGCAGCCGCTTGATTAAATGTCTTTTGGCTACGGCTCTCGGCAGTTGTGTGGGCTATTATTTCATCCAGGATATCATGCACTACCTGACTCTGCCTGCAGGTAAGCTCTACTACATGCAGCCCGCTGAAGCTTTCTTTACTTATTTGAAGGTCGCTTGCGTAGCCGGTTTTCTCTTGGCACTGCCCATTATCTTTTGGCAGGTATGGCGCTTTTTCCTGCCTGCCCTGACCACCAGGGAACGCATGGTGCTTGGTATCGTTGTACCGACATCAGTCGTTCTCTTTTTCTGTGGGCTGGCCTTTTCCTTTTTCCTGGTACTGCCGGCGGGCATCAAATTCTTTCTGGGTTTCGGCAACACGGAGTTAGAGGCATTATTATCGGTAAACAAATACTTTGACTTTGTCATTATGTTTGTCCTGCCCTTCGGCTTTATCTTTGAATTGCCCCTGGTCATGACAATTATGGGAAAGATGGGACTGATTACTTCAGCATTCCTGAAAAAATATCAGCGCATCATCATTTTCCTGTCCTTTGTGGTAGGTGCTTTGATAACCCCTACCCCGGACGTGTTTACCCAGTCCATGATTGCCCTGCCCATTATCGTACTCTACGAGGTAGGCTATTTTATCGTTCGTTATATTTTACGCAGATAGGCAACTGAGGAGGTATTTGCTTGGCTTATAAAGATTTGCGGGAGTTTATGGCTGATTTGGAGTCTAAAGGGCTCTTGAAGCGCATAAAGACAGAGGTTGACCCGGAATTAGAAATTACGGAAATCACCGACAGAGTTTCCAAGATGGAGGGAGACAAAAATGTTGCCCTGCTCTTTGAAAACGTAAAGGGTTCAAAAATGCCCGTACTCATGAACGCCTTTGGCAGCTATGAGCGCATGGCCATGGCCTTAGGCGTAGAAAAGCTGGATGATGTGGCGGATGAACTGCGGGAAATGCTCAAGCTTCCCTATGTATCCCTACAGAATAAGATGAGCGTTGTGACCATGATTCCCATGATCAAACGGGCCATCAACTTTCCCAAGTACGTGAAGAATGCACCCTGCCAGGAAGTGGTGGAAACGGAAAATCCCAATCTGGATGAAATCCCCATCCTCAAATGCTGGCCGGATGATGGCGGCCCCTTTGTAACCCTGCCTCTGGTATTCACCAAGAATCCCACAACCGGCAAGCGCAACGTGGGCATGTACCGCCTGCAGAAATACGACAGCCGTACCACGGGCATGCACTGGCATATCCATAAGAATGGCGCCGAAAACTTCCGGGATACAAAGGCCCAGGGCGGTGACCGCATCGAAGCGGCTGTAGCCATCGGAACAGATCCGGTAATCACCTATGCCGCCACAGCTCCCCTGCCCCGGGATATCGATGAAATGGTCTTTGCCGGCTTCCTGCGGCATAAATCCGTGGAAATGGTCAAGTGCAAGACTGTGGACATCGAAGTTCCCGCCCATGCCGAAATCATTCTGGAGGGGTATGTGCTGACGGACGAAAAACGCCGTGAAGGGCCCTTCGGTGACCATACCGGCTATTATTCCCTGGCTGATGATTATCCAGTCTTCCATATCACGGCCATCACCCACCGTAAAAATCCCATTTATTTTTCGACCGTAGTCGGCAAGCCCCCCATGGAGGACTGCTATCTGGCCAAAGCAACTGAGCGGATTTTCCTGCCGCTGCTCCAGCAGATGCAGCCGGAAATCATCGACATCAATATGCCGCTGGAGGGCGTATTCCACGACTGCTGCATCGTATCCATCAAAAAGCAGTACCCCATGCAGGCCCGCAAGGTCATGCATGCCCTATGGGGTATGGGCCAGATGATGAACGTCAAGATGATTATCATCGTGGATGCCCACGTCAATGTACAGGACCTGAAGGAAGTCTGGTGGCGGGTCTACAATAACATTGACGCCAAGCACGATTTGGAAATCGTGGAAGGGCCCTTAGATGTTCTCGACCACTCATCCCCCATGGCAAAATGGGGTTCCAAGCTGGGCATTGATGCCACCAAGACCTGGCCGGAAGAAGGGCACACCCGCGAATGGCCGGACGAAATCAACATGAGTGAAGAAATCAAGGCCCGGGTGGATGCCAAGTGGAAGGAGCTTGGTCTGGATTGATTGATGTAAAAGCCCATATCAACAACGTGGCCTTGCACCACACGATTTTTGACCTGCCCTTTGCCTTTATGGGAGCAGTGCTGGCAGCGGATGGTTCCCCATCCTTTCATGACCTGCTCTGGATTGCCCTGGCCATCACAACAGGCCGGGCAGCGGCCATGGCTCTGGATAACCTGGCTGACCTGAAATACGACAGCCAACAGCCCCGCATGAGCTACCGGGCCATGGTCAGCGGGCGAATCAGTAAACGGGAAGCCAAGGTTTTCATCGTAATCTGTCTGGTCTTGATGGTATTGAGCGTTATGCAGCTCCAGCCCATCTGTCTTTACCTGCTGCCCTTGGCAGCACTGCCCTTCCTGATTTACCCCTTTACCAAACGCTTTACCGGCTGGTGTCACCTCTTTTTAGGCGTGGCCATTGCCATGGCCCCTGCCGGTGGCTGGGTTGGTGTCAGCGGCCAGGTCACTACCCCCATGGTGCTGCTCTGCATTGCCGTAGCCCTTTGGATTGGTGCCTTCGATGCCATGTACGGCGCCCAGGATGAGGCCTTTGACAAGAGCCAGGGCCTGCATTCCCTGGCCGTCAGCTATGGGGCGGTCAATGCCTTCAAGTTGTCTGCAGCCATGCATGTCATCTGCATCGCCTGTTTCTTAGCGGTAGGCACAATGCTTTCTTTGGGTATACTATACTTTATCGGCGTGGGCATTGCCGCCGGCACCCTGATTTATCAGCACCATATCGTAAGCCCCACGGATTTCAGCCGTGTGACCCAGCGCTACTTTATGCGCAATGGCATCGTATCCGTAGCCATATTTATCTGTACCTGGCTCAGTTTCTATTTGTAATCCTATCCATAAATTGAGGTGACTTCATGTCCGCTAAAATTCTTGAAGGTAAATTTTTCGCCCAGCAGTTAAAAGAAGATGCCGGCCGCCGGGCTGCAGCTTTACAGGAAAAGTACGGCCGCGCACCGGGTCTGGCTGTTATTCGCGTGGGCAGTGACCCCGCTTCTGAAGTCTATGTCCGCAACAAGGACAAGGCCTGTGCCGCTCTGGGCATCTATTCAGAGGTCATTGCCCTGCCCGAAGAAACCACCAAAGAGGAACTACTTACCCGCATTGATGCGTTGAATGATGATACCCGCATTGACGGTATTCTCGTACAGCTTCCTTTACCTGCCCAAATTGCCCAGTTTGAAGGGGAAATCCTCAACCGCATTGACCCGTCCAAGGATGTGGATGGTTTCCATCCCGTCAATGTGGGCAAAATGGTTACCGGTGAACCGGCACTGCTCCCCTGCACGCCGGCAGGCTGCATCCGCATGCTGGAAATGGCCGGCATTGAGATTGCCGGCAAGCGCGCCGTGGTCATCGGCCGCAGCAATATCGTGGGTAAACCCATGTTCCACCTGCTTATGGCGAAAAACGCCACGGTGACCGTCTGCCATTCCCGGACGGAAAATCTGGCGGACATTACCCGCCAGGCAGATATTCTGGTGGCTGCCATCGGCAAGCCCCAATTCGTAAAACAGAATATGGTAAAACCAGGTGCAACGGTCATTGACGTGGGCATCAATCGCATTGCCCCCAAGAAATTGGTGGGCGATGTGGACTTTGGCCTCGTCAGCGAAATCGCCGGGGCCATTACCCCGGTGCCGGGCGGCGTAGGCCTCCTGACAGTAGCCATGCTGATGCAGAATGTCGTACAGGCAGCAGAGGCGCACCTGAATCGTTAAGGCAATACTGCCGGAGATGGTGCGTCTTCGGCAGTATTTCTTATATAAAAAGCTTTATGTTGAATTGCAGAGGAGAAGAAAGCTCAATGAAAACCGATGTGGAAATCGCGCAGAGCGCAGAAATGCAGGACATTCGCCGTATTGCTGAGAAACTTTCCATCTCAGAGGACGAATTGGAACTCTATGGCAAGTACAAGGCCAAAATCAGCCTGGATGCCTGGCAGCGGGTGAAGGATCAGCCCAACGGCAAACTGGTGCTGGTAACCGCCATTAACCCCACTCCGGCCGGTGAGGGCAAGACCACCACCAGCGTAGGCCTTGCCGATGCCTTCCAGAAACAGGGCAAGAAAACGGCTGTAGCCCTTAGGGAACCTTCCCTTGGCCCCTGCTTTGGCCTCAAGGGCGGCGCTGCTGGCGGCGGCTACGCCCAGGTCGTGCCCATGGAGGATATCAACCTGCACTTTACCGGAGACTTCCATGCCATCACCACAGCCCATAACCTGCTGGCGGCCGTAATCGACAACCATATCCATCAGGGCAATGCTCTGGATATCGATGTGCGCCGGGTGGTCTGGAAGCGGGTCCTCGACCTCAACGACCGTGCCCTGCGCCACGTGGTCATCGGCATGGGCGGCAAGGCCCATGGTGTACCGCGGGAAACCGGCTTTGACATCACCGTAGCTTCCGAGATGATGGCTATTCTCTGCCTGGCTTCTGACCTGGAAGATATGAAGAAGCGCCTCGGCGAAATCGTCGTGGCCTATACCCGGGATGGCCGGGCAGTCCGAGCTAAAGAACTCAACGTGACCGGTGCCCTGACCCTGCTCTTCAAGGATGCCATCAAACCGAATCTGGTACAGACCCTCGAAGGAACTCCCGCTTTTATCCACGGCGGCCCCTTCGCCAATATTGCCCATGGCTGCAACAGTGTCATGGCCACAAAATTTGCCCTGAAATTTGCCGATGTAGTTGTAACAGAAGCAGGCTTCGGCGCTGACCTGGGTGCAGAAAAATTCCTGGACATCAAATGCCGCTTTGCCGGCATCCATCCCGATGCGGTGGTAATCGTAGCCACAGTTCGGGCCCTCAAGATGCATGGTGGCATGGATAAAAAGGCCTTAGACGAAGTAAACATGGCGGCTTTGGAAAAGGGCATGCAGAATCTGGAAAAACACATCGAAAACATCCAAAAATTCGGTCTGCCTGCGGTGGTGGCCATCAATGCTTTCCCCACGGATACCAAAGAAGAACTGGACTTTGTGGAAGCAGCCTGCAACAAACGGGGTGCCGAAGTTGCCCTGTCGGAAGTCTGGGCCAAGGGCGGCGAAGGCGGCTTGAAATTGGCCGAAAAGGTGGAAGCTGCCATGGAAAAGCCCAACAACTTCCACTTTATCTACGACACAGAGCAAAGCGTAGAAGGAAAAATCACGGCCATTGCCCGGGAAATCTATGGCGCCGACGGCATTACCTTTACCGCCGCAGCCAGGAAGCAGCTGGCAGAAATCAACGACCTGGGCTTTGACAAACTGCCCATCTGCATGGCCAAGACCCAGTATTCCCTCTCCGATGACGCCACGAAGATTGGCCGTCCCACTGGCTTTACCATAACGGTAAAGGAACTGCGGATTTCTGCCGGAGCCGGCTTTATCGTAGCCCTGACCGGCAACATCCTCACCATGCCCGGCCTGCCCAAGAAACCGGCCGCCGAGAACATGGATATCGATAATAATGGCAAGATTACCGGTTTATTCTAAGATAATCCCAAATACAAAAATAACGCTTCAATTTCTGAAGCGTTATTTTTATTCTCGAAATCAGCCGATTTTCAATTTATCCTGGGCCGATACATGGCGGTCAAAACCGACCTCCTCCTTGCTGAGTCCCAAGGCAAAGCCCACCAGCTGCTGCAGGTGCAGGATGGGAACCTGGGCCTGAGACTTCACGGCCTCACGGCCTTCCGGCTCGTACATATCCAGCTGCATCTGACACAGCGGACACGGGGTGGCAATGGCCATAGCCCCTGCTCTGTCGGCGCTGTCCACAATCTGGCCCGTAACGGTGAGCACATCATGCTCCGCCGCCAGCTGGGCATGGAAACCGCAGCACTTGCGGCTGGCATCAAACCAGACCGGCTCTGCACCTAATTTGCGAATCAGGCGTTCCAGATACTCCGGATGTTTGCCATCCCCATGATTCATGACCTCCTGGGGACGCAGGATATGACAGCCATAATAGCCGGCAATCTTCATCCCCGTCAAGGGGTTGACCACTTTACCATCCAGCAGCTCCGGATGATCATCCAAAATCCAGAGGAAATGGGTAATCTTGCTGGTGCCTTGATATACATAGGGATGACCGGATTCCTGCAGGACTTTATTGACCTTTTCCCGAAGTTTTTCATCCTTGTCCAGACGGGCTTTAGCGGTACGCAGCTGCAGGGTGCAGGTGTTGCAGACCGTCATGATGTCGAGACCCATATGCTCGGCAATGGAGATATTGCGGGCATTGATAACCAGCGCGGCAAAATCATTTACCCCCTGGGCATGGGATGCACCGCAACAGGTCCAGTTGGGAATCTCTTCGATTTCAACGCCTAATCGGTCACAGACTTTCTTCAGCGAAGTATAGGCTTCCGCTGCCGCCCCCTCCAGCACGCAGCCGGGAAATAATGCGTATTTCATAATCATTCAGCCTCCTTCGCTGCCGCTTCGGCATTCTTCACAATCTTGCGGATGGTTTCGATTTCCGGATTGACCTTGTGCTTGTCCAGCGGATTCATCTTGCCTACCCGCATGAGACGTAGCGCCATGGGCGCGCGCAGGCCAGCCATCAGGAAGCCCTCAGACTTGATGTTGAGCTTGGCTTCATCCAAAGTGCCCGATTCGCTGATATCCTCATAGATGGCCTTGGCATGACGAGCACCTACATTGTCGTCCATGCCCTTCTTGAAGGTAGCTTCCTTGAGTTTTTCGATTGCCCCAGCCGGGTCGAGGCCCTTGGGGCATTTTGCCGTGCATTCCTGACAGTTGAAGCAGCGCCAGAGTCCGGCATCCACCACGGCTTTCAGATGCTCTTCAGGACTCTTGTCGCGGCTGTCAGCCACCAGCTTTTCGGCCTTGACGAACACAAAGGGATCCAGGAAGTCCCCTTGATTCAAGCTGTTCTTATTGCACTCCGATACACAGGAACCACAGAGAATGCAGCCAGCATATTTCTTGTACTTGTTGAAATCCTCCGGTGACTGCTTGCAGCCTTTTTCCTTGGAGAATTCGTCCTTAGGCTGCACCACAGGTTTGATTTTCTTGATGCGGGCGTATTTGGGATCCCAGTCCACAATCAGGTCACGGATAACCTTGAAGTTGCCCAAAGGCTCAATGGTAAGCTCGTTGGTATCGTAACGCTTCACCAGATTTTCTACCAAAATTTCACAGGCCAGTTCCGCATTGCCGTTAACCCGAACAGCGCAGGCGCCACAGATACTGGACCGGCAGGAACAGGTGAAGGACAGTGTGGGGTCCTGCTTCTCCTTGATTTCAATCAACGCCTCCAGAATCGTCATACCGACTTTTAGCGTCACCGTGTAGTCCTGGTCCCATTTCTTGCCTTCTACGAAGCGATGGATTCTAAGTTTCACATCCATAATCAATACTTCCTTTCTTTCGGCTGGTATTTCGTGATTACCACATCTTTATACTCGGCACGGTATTTGCCGGTTTCCTTATCCTTGAAAATCAAGGTGTGCTTAAGGAAGTTTGCATCATCACGTTTGGGGAAGTCTCTACGGGAATGGCCGCCGCGGCTTTCCTTACGGGCCAGTGCCCCCTGTACGATGGCATGGGAAATCTGCAGGAGGTTGCCCAGTTCTACATACTGCTCAAAGGCAGTATTGTATACATGGGAAGTATCGCCAACATAGCAATGCTCGTATTCTTTATCCAGCGCCGCAAGTTCAGCACTGGCCTGCATAAGCTGCGCTTCATCGCGGAATACACCAACCTTGTACCACATGGTATTGATCATGGCATCGCGGATTTCCGGCACCGACCGATTGCCTTCCCGGCCGCGGGTGGTTGCCTTTTCAAAGGTTTCCTTCCACTTCTCACAATCCTTGGCCATGCTGTCTTGACTGCCTTCATATTTATTGGCTTTAGCAAATTCAGCAGCACCATCGCCTGCGGTATGGCCAAAGACCAGCACCTCCGACAGGGAATTTGCCCCCAGACGGTTGGCACCATGTACGGATACACAGCTGCATTCACCGGCCACATAGATTCCCTCAACGCGGCTTTCCCCCGTATGGAAGTCGGCCATCTCCAGCCCGCCCATGGAATAATGACAGGTGGGCGCAATGGGAACAGGCTCTTTGGTAATATCTACACCGGCAAAGCGACGGGACAGGTCATACACCTGGCCCAGGCGCTCATGGATGCGCTCAGCCGGAATCTTGGTGAAGTCCATATAGACCCCGGCATGAATACCTTCGCCAATGCCGCGCCCCTGCTCGATTTCCGTGGCAATGGCCCGGGCTACGATATCGCGGGTAGCCAGTTCCTTCTTCTCCGGTGCATATTTGGCCATGAAACGCTCACCGTTCTTATTGATGAGCAAGGCCCCTTCGGCACGGCTGGACTCCGATAACAGCACGCCGTTGGCTGACAGTCCGGTGGGATGGAACTGCACCATTTCCGGGTCCTTGAAGGGAATCCCCACGTTCATCCCGGCCACGATGCCATCACCGGTGGAGCTGTAGGGATTGGATGTGCGCACCCAATACACCCGGCCATAACCACCGGTGGCGATGATGACGGATTTTGCCGGCACACCCAGCAGATTGCCACTGCGCATATCCATGGCGATAACACCATTCAGCTTATCCCCATCCATGCTGATTTCCAGCATCTGACATTCGGAAATAAAATCGATATTGTTTTCCAGGCACTGCTCAAAAAGCGTATGCACCATGGCATGACCTGCACGGTCTTCGAAGTAGGACGCCCGGGGATGACTATGTCCGCCCATCTTGCGCTGATGGAAGGCACCATCCTTCTGGCGGTTGTAGGGATACCCCATATAGTCCATTTCATATATATTGGCACCAGCCCGCTCAGCAAAGTACTCCACGGCATCCTGATCGCAAAGATAGTCCCCGCCTTTAATGGTATCAAAAACATGGGATTCCACCGTGTCACTAGGGTCGCTCACCCCTGTAACACCGTTCATGCCCCCCTGAGCCATGGTGGATGCAGAACGGGTCGGAACCAGCTTCGTCATCACGGCTACCTTGAGGTCCTTGCGTTCTGCTGCCGCAAGTGCCGCCCGCATACCAGCGCCACCACTGCCGATTACCAGTACATCATAGATTACCTCCCCCGTCTTTACCTTTTCCGGAATATTCTTTCCATCCCAGGCAAAATACGTGCCTGCGGCCAGTACGACACCAGCTGCTGTCGCTCCTTTGATAAATGTACGGCGCGAAATTTCCGTTGCCATATTGCTTTCCCTCCTACCTAAAACACAACTTAGGCTTTCTCAAATTTCTTCAGGAATGATTAACTATTCCTATTATAGATAAATAGCAGCTATAAGGAAAATACATCCTCCTTATAGCTGCTATTTGAAAAAACAATATGCAATCAGAACTTGAATTGAGACAGGGCCTGCTGCTGTTCGTAGGCCATGTTCGATAAGGTTTCACTGGCGGAAGCAATCTCTTCCGAAGATGCGGACTGCTCTTCCGTTGCGGCTGATACAGATTCCATATGCTGGGAAATCACCTGTCCCTTGGCATTGATATCTGCAACCGATTGCGAAATGTTGCGGGCATCTTCATTGACAACGCCGATGGCTTTATCCATCAGTACGGTCTTTTCTGCACCATTCTCAACCAATTCGCGAATCTGATCGAAGACCCGCTGCAAGTCGGCCACGGATTGCGCTCCGGCCACTACGGCTTCGCACCCCTGGTTCATGGACATAACAGCAGCTTCCGTATCCTTCTGCATCGTCATGATCAGCTGGGAAATCTTTTCCGCTGCCTCTTCCGACTGTTCCGCAAGCTTGCGGACCTCTTCGGCCACCACGGAGAACCCACGCCCCTGCTCACCGGCCCTGGCGGCTTCAATCGCCGCATTGAGTGCCAAAAGATTGGTCTGGCTGGCAATGTTCGAAATGGTATCCACAATAGCACCAATTTCTTCCGAACGTTCTCCCAGTTTGTCCACAATTTGCGAAGTACCACTGACGGTCTTTTCTACCCCTCGAATCTGCGCTACAGATTTTTCCAGGACATCATATCCTCGCGCAGCTTCTGCAGCTGCCTGTTGGGAATTCTGCGATACGTCGCTGGCATGGGACCGCATTTCCTGGATGGAGCGATTGACCTTTACCAGCATATCCTGACTCTCGTTAAGCGCCTGTTCCTGATTCAAGACCAACTGGGCAGAATCTCCCACGGCTTCCGCTGACTGTACAGCGGCCTGGGCTGACTGCAGGGATGCCTCTTTGAGATTGGAAGATGCTTCATTGATGCTTTGCACCGTCTTATTGATGCCCTGCATATAGGCAGACATCTTATCCTGCATCTGCAACAAGGTTGCCGACAAATGACCAAATTCATCGTCACGCTGGACGCTTACACCATTAGCACGAAAGTCGCCATCGCGCAGTTTTTCGCAGCTTCTGCGCATATTATCCAAAGCGCTGATTATACTGCTGGAAATAATACGGCCAAAACTTAATTGGACAATCAGGGCCACAACCGTTACAATCAGGATAATCAAGGCAGCCGTCTTATTGGCAGCTGCGTTGGCCTCATTCTGGGCAGCCGCTGCATCATTGATTTTTGCCTGCTGCCCATGCAGAGCATCCCGCAAACCGCGCGTAGCTGGAGAGCCCTCTTTTTCATAGACCCTTAACGCTTCCTCCGCATTTCCTGCTGCCGACAACTGGATTACCTTATTCATGATCGTTTGATAATTTTTCCACTCCCGATCGATATTGGGAATCTCCACCAGTTCCGAACCAGCCATGGCCGCTTTATAATTGTCAATGGCCTTATCAAATGCCTGCTGCGCCTTTTGCTGCTGGTCCTTCACCCGCTGCAGGTGTTCAGGATTATCCTTCAGCATCACCGCCTGCAGCGTCTTGACCATCATGATACGGCTTTGCTCCACGGCCGTTCCCAGATGCTGTACCCCCTGCATATCCCGGTTGTACATATTCGCCATTGACTCATCTGCATGATTAAGAGAACGGTATCCCATAAAGCTGATTGCCACCATCGCAACTGCCGCCACCGCTATGATCAAGAGCAGTTTGAACGTCATTTTAAGGTTATTAAACATCTTCCTATCTCCTCCTTGTCCCAACAACACCATATCGCTTTCCCCCAAACAAGCTATGCTGTTACCTTTTTCCTACAATTTAATTTACTGCTTTATAAAGACATCCTAAGTATAAATAAATAGAGACTATAAGGGAAATAGACATTCCCTATAGCCTCTATTGTAAAACTTAATAGAAAAAAGACAAAAAGATAAGAACTTCAACACAAAGCGGCTTCACCTTTTAACAACTCAATAAACTTCCACGCTTATGGGAAAGATGCTTGTTTTTCCCATAAGCGATTACCAGCTCGCGGTCCTCTACCGGCTCCTCCAGGGCATAGCAACAGAGCTGGTGACTCCACCGCCCACTGTTCGCCACCATATCCGTAATCAATGTCGCCCCCATGCCGGCTGCACATAATTCCGCTGCATCGACAATACTATTGGCCTCAAAGACGACATCCGGTTCACTATGCGTCACTGCACACAAATCATAAAAGATTTGGGCCATCCGCCGCCTATCCTGTAATTTAATAAAGGGCCATCCCTGCATTTGCGCAAAGGACAGGACAGGATAGGTTCCGTCCTGCTCCTGCTGATAACTCTGCGCCAAAGGATGCATCGCCGGCAATGCCAACAAAGTCCGTTCCGTCAGCAGTGGTATACGCGCAAAACTGTTTTCCATGGGCTCATAGACCAGAGCAAAATCAACAGTCCCTGCAGCCACTGCCTCTTTTAATGTACTGACGCTATGTTCCTTTACCAGCAAGCGGATTCCCGGGTAGCGGCGATGAAACTCGATAAGATACTGCGTCAAATAACAGGATGACCTGGTGCGGGAACTGCCAATGGTCAGCGTTCCCGATTTCAGCCCGCTAAGGTCAGCAGTTTCCTGCATCAATTCGTGATATAGCCGCTGCATTTCCCTGGCTTTACGGACGTAAATCTCTCCAGCCTCTGTCAGCTGCAGCGGTGTCTGACCCCGATCAAATAAAGGCAGACCGATTTCTCCTTCAATCTTCTTGATGGCCTGCGATAATGACGGTTGTGACACATAAAGACGTTTGGCCGCCGCTGAAAAGGTTCCTTCCGTAACGATCTGCAATACGTATTTCCATTCGTGTTCGTCCAGCATAGCAAAATCCTCCCTCCCACGACAACCGCCTTACAGGGTCTTCTGTAAAAAAGCCCCTGCCGCCTTCATCCCATCTACTGCAGCACTCATGATACCACCTGCATAACCGGCACCTTCCCCGATCGGATATATGCCCTTTATGCCTTCAGCCTGCATATCCTCCCGATTGCGGCAAATCCGGCAAGGTGCTGAAGATCGCGCTTCCACACCAGTCATGACCACGCCCTTATCCGCAAAGCCCTTGATTTTCCGGTCAAAATAAGGCAGTGCTCCTTCCAGCGTCTGGGTCAGAAACCGAGGCAGACACCGATGCAAATCCACAGCCGTCACCCCCGGCTGGTAAGTAGGTTTCGTCAGAAATTGCGTAGAGCCGGAGGTTCCGCCTAAAAAGTCACCCACCGACTGTACCGGCGCATGGTAATTGCGGCCCCCGATTTCAAAGGCCAGTTTTTCCAGCTGGTTCTGCAGGTTCATGCCCGCCAGCACTTCCCGACCAAAGTCATCCGGTCCTACCTGCACCAGCAAAGCGCTATTGGCTATGCCGGAATCCCGCCGATAATTGCTCATGCCATTGGTACAGACCTGTCCGGAAAGGGATGTGGCCGCCACCACCTGACCGCCGGGACACATACAGAAGGAATAGGCCCCCCGTCCCGTCTGCGGATCTTTATAGGTTAAAGCGTAGTCGGCCACCGGCAAGCGGGGATGCCCTGCATCTTCGCCATACTGCGCCCTGTCGATAAACTCCTGAGGATGTTCAATCCGCACACCAATGGCAAAGGGCTTAGCCTCCATCTTCAGTCCCCGCTCCAGAAGCATACGGTAGGTATCCCGGGCCGAATGACCGATTCCCATAAAGACCTGCTGGCAGGCAATGCGTTCTTCACCGTTGACGATGAGTGCCTGTACCTGTCCCTGCTCAATCTCCATATCCGTGACCTGTGCTTCAAAACGCACCTCTCCACCCAGACGGATGATTTCCTGACGGATATTTTTCACTACCCCCTGCAACAGATCTGTGCCAATATGGGGCTTATGCAGATAGCGGATTTCCTCAGGCGCTCCCGCTTCAATAAAAGCAGTCAGCACATCCTGTATATGACCATCGCTAATGCGGGTGGTGAGTTTTCCATCGGAAAACGTTCCTGCTCCCCCTTCACCGAACTGCACATTGGAACGCTCATTCAGCGTTCCGGTCTGCCAAAACAGTTCAATGGCGGCCCTGCGGCTATCCACATCGCCGCCCCGCTCCAACACCAGGGGATTCCAACCCGCTTTAGCCAGCGTCAGCGCTGCAAACATCCCTGCAGGGCCAAAGCCGATAACCACAGGACGCAGCTCTTCAGTCTTACGGGAGCGGAACGCTGCCGGAGCAGGTGTTTGCATCATCACCTGTTCCACATTCCTGTCTTTGCGTAATTTTTTCAGGACATTTTTCTCCGGCATATTCACCGTTACATCCAACATATAGACAAACTGCACCGGCGCACCATGATAGCGGCGGGCATCTATAGCCTTACGCACAATTACCACCCCGGCCACGGCCTGAGGTGGTAATTGCAAACGCTTGGCTGCAAGTGTCGTCAGGGGCCGTTCATCATCGAAGGGCACCTGTAGATTTTTTATGCGAATCACTTGAACCTTCACTCCATACTTTTTCCATTTTTCTTATTTCGAACCACGATATGTACCAGCACATCGTGATTGGTTACCGTAACACCCGGCGGCAGAGCCAGTTTTACCGTCTTATCGGTGGTCTGCAAAACATCAGCCAGCGTAATCTTCTCTGTATTCACAGCCGTGAGGTTGGCAATGATATTCTCTGCACCTGCCACCTCTATCTGTAAGGGATTCGGCTTCATGGATACCAGTTCCAAATTGGCCGGCAAATCATTTTCGCTCACGGGCTGAATGGTGACGATCTTCTTGGTCAGGCCGCGGGCCATCTGTACGGTCACATACATGGTTGCCGGCTGAATCGTCACCCCGGATACCTCACGGCCGTCGCTGTTAATGGCCGTCAAGGGCACCTGCAAGGCAAAATCCGCATCGTTCTTACTGGTCAGTCCCACATAACCGATGAGCCGATCTACTTCATTTACGGCACTGGAGGGCCCCTCCACCGTAACTTCTGCGCTGGCTTGGGTAACCTTGGCCACCGTTACGCCGCTGGCCGGCGAGCCGTTGACGTTGATATCCGCCCGCACCTTGCGGCTCACGATGGGGTCTAAGGTGACCTCCACAGTCTCCGGCTGCACATCCAGAAGTTCAAACCCCTGGGGCATCTTGATCTGAGCCTTGTATTCACCCTTTCCTTCCTTGGCTTCCTGCAGGTTCACCCGAGCTTCAAAATCCTCATCACTATTGCTTACAAAGAGAGAACGGGCTCCCCGTACAGTGACCTTTACCTTATCGGTTCCCTGGGTCACCTTATAGCCTTCTGGTACATTGACCAGCTGTACATGGGCCGTAAAACTGCCCTCGGTGGACGGATTCTGTTCATTCATCACATAGCCCCAGAGAATCACCGCCACCATCAGAGCCACAATCTTAGCGGCTAAATTCCGTTGAATCAAACTGCGAAAGCGTGAAATCATTTCTTCTTCCTCCAGTTCATCACCATGTCTTTAATGCCAGTCGTCGGCATTTCAAAGGCGGGCATCAGTACCTCCTGCAGATATTCCGGACTCAGATGCCGCATGATATGCCCGTTCTCTGCCACAGAAATCGTCCCCGTCTCTTCGCTGACTACCACCACCAGAGCATCACACTGCTCAGAAAGGCCGATGGCCGCCCGGTGACGAGTTCCCAATTCCGTAGACAAGGTGCGGTTTTCGGTCAAGGGCAGCAGACAGCCCGCAGCAATCAGCCGATTGCCCCGGATAACCGTAGCTCCATCATGAAGCGGCGTATTGACAATAAAGACATTCAACAGAAACTCCGCCGAAATCAGCCCATCGATTTGGATGCCTGTGTCACTGACATCATTAAGCCCCATATTGCGTTCAATGACCAACAGGGCGCCAGTCTTCGTTGCCGACAACTGTTTAACGGCCTTGGTTATCTCGTTGACTACAGTCCGTGCCTCCTCATCGTCCAACAGGGTGGCAGTCCCCAGAAAACGCCCCTGTCCCAAATGCTCCAAAGCCCGCCGCAATTCCGGCTGAAATACGATGGGCAGAGCCACAAACAGCAAAGTCACCGTCTTCTGTAACAACCAGGAAATTACATGCAGATCCAGCCAGCTGCAGACCATGGTTACCGCCAATAAGACCAAAATGCCCTTTACCAGCGTAATAGCCCGGGTATCCTGCAGCATCTCGTAGACTTTATACAGGATTGCCGCCACAATCAGGATATCCAGCACATCAAACCACCCGATAGTCGAGAGAATCCCATGAAATTGTACAGGCAACGAAAAATCAATCGGCATAAAACAAAACTCCCTAGTGTTCCACTTCCGTCAGTTCTCTTTCTTCTATTATATGAAGAATTCGTGTCCTTTGTAAAGAACTCCTTGTTTCTATTGTAAAATTTTACGCCTTTTTTCTAAAAATTATATGAAAAAAGGCGTTGCAAAATTGCAATTTGTAAGGGATTTCCTGCTAATGGTATTCCGTTCATGCGTGGTAATGGGCGAGCAGGTGGCTAAAAAGCTCAAATGTATTCTTGTGGGTCATTTAGTGGGACGGCGAAAAGGATTACCACCTCCGCGCCCACTGAGCTGTGACAAAAAAAGAAAGCGCGCAGTAACAGCGACAAACTGCAATTTCCAAAAATGCGTGATAATGTTGCAAAGGCCCCCATAAGTTAGACCAGGAAATCTAACTTATGGGAGCCTCCATATTTTATGTTCGTATTAAGCGATACTTCACATTTCCTTTAAGGGACTTATTGAATTTCACGAATCCAGCCAGCCGGTGCTTCAACCGTTCCCAACTGTACCCCCCGCAAGGTGTTATAAAGTTTCGTAAGGACAGGCCCCATCTCCTGCATGCCGCTGGCAAATTCAATGGTCTTGTCCTTAGCCACCACTTTACCTACCGGGCAGATAACTGCAGCTGTACCACAAAGCCCTGCTTCGGCAAAGTTCTCCAGCTCAGTGAATTTCACCGGACGGTGTTCCACCTTGTATCCCATGTTTTCCGCCAGCGTCACTAGCGAACGACGAGTAATGGACGGCAGAATGGAACTGGATTTCGGCGTTACAATGACATTGTCCTTGGTGACAAACAGGAAATTGGCACCGCCGGTTTCCTCTACATAGGTACGCGTAGCGGCATCCAGATACATATTCTCATCAAAACCATTCTCATGGGCCAGAATATAGGGGTGCAGACTCATGGCATAGTTAAGACCAGCCTTGATATCTCCCGTGCCATGGGGTGCCGCCCGGTCGAAATCGCTGACGCAGATGGTGATGGGCTTAATGCCGTTCTTGAAATACGACCCCACCGGCGTACCAAAGAGGCGGAACTGATACTCATCGGAAGGCTTTACGCCGATAACCGGTCCCGTAGCAAAGATATAGGGACGCAGATACAAGGCACCACCAGATTCATAGGGCGGAATCCAGTCCTTGTTAGCGGCTACTACCTGATCCACAGCCTCCATGAACATCTCTTCTGGCACAGGCGGCATAACCAGCCTTTTCGCCGAATCCATCATACGCTTGGCATTCAAATCCGGACGGAAGGTAACGATGCGACCATCTTTTGTCCGATAAGCCTTTAAGCCTTCAAAAACTTCCTGGCAATATTGTAAAATGCCGGCGCACTCGTTGAGTACAATAGTGGCATCTTCTGTCAAGGCACCTTTTTCCCAATGACCATCTTTATAATTGGCCACATAACGTTTGGTAATCGGCTGATAGCTAAAACCAAGATTTGACCAGTCAATGTTTACATTTGCCATGCTAAAACCCCTTTTCTTTTCCTCAAAGTAACTACATTTTATGCCTGTAATATACAAATGTCAAGGATTTGCCGGCAATTAAGCAAAAAAGATGGGAATTTTACAGATTTGTATTTTATAATCGAACAATCGTCTTACTGATTGGACAGCTGCTTCTGGCGCAGTTCCTTCATGGCCGCTGCAAGATTTTCCCGAATGTCCCCGGCCACCAGGGATTCACCCTTCTCACCATAGGCAAGGTCTCCAGCCCTGCCATGGAGATAAACTCCTACTAAAGGCGCCAGACCGCTTTCCGTTTGCTTCATCAAGCCTGCAATGGTACCGGCCAGCACATCGCCGCTGCCCGCAGTGGCCATGCCAGGATTCCCCACTGAGGTAAAGAAGACCATGCCATCCGGATAAGCCACCAAAGTGCATTCGCTCTTAACCACCAGCACACACTGATACTCCTTAGCCGCCTCCCGTACAATCGGCAACAGGGATTCCCGCAGTTCCGGTACGGAAACCCCCAGCAGGGCTGCCATTTCACCCAAGTGGGGAGTCAGTACCGGCACCTGGGACAATTTACTCAGCTCATCAGGCTGACTATTAAAGGCATAGAGCGCATCTGCATCCATAATCAACGGTTTATTGACCTTAGCTGCAAACATGCGAATGAACTCCTGGGTTTCCATCGTGCGGCCCATTCCCGGACCAATCAGCACCGCGTCATGACTCTGAGCCAGTTCCCATAAACGGTTCAGCGCCGCCTCCCCGCTAAACATTCCCGTCACACTTTCCTCCACAGGCTGCACCATTACCTCCAGCAATTGTCCTGCCAGAATCGGCTGCAGGGAAGCGGGCACAGCTAACGTCACCAAACCTGCCCCAGAGCGCAAAGCGGCAGTTGCCGCTAACGCCGCAGCTCCGGTCATTCCCAGAGAGCCAGCTACCACCAAGATCCTGCCGCAATCGCCTTTATGCACGGCTTTATTGCGCAGAGGCAACAGTGTCTGCGCCAGCTTTGTATCCAGCAAGGTTTGCTGGAGCTTCTCGCTCTGCAAAAGTTCTCGGGGAATGCCAATATCATCTACGATAAGCTGCCCCGTCATATCTGCACCGGGACTCAGCAGATGCCCCACCTTGGGCAAGCCCAAGGTCAAGGTCATATCCGCCACCACAGCCACGGTAGATACCCTTCCGGAATCCGCCACCACTCCACTAGGGATATCAATGGACAGGACTTTTTTCCCTGCCTCATTGACTTCCTCAATCAAACGCAGGACTTTTTTCTTGAGTTCCCCATCAAAACCAGTACCCAGGATACCATCCAATATGCCATCAGCAAATTTCAGAGCCAGATGCAGGCGATTCCAGTCCCGGTCTTCCTCCAGTCCGTGAACCTCTATCCCCATCTTATCGCTGGCTTTTTTCATCCGCAGGGCAGCTGTCTTCAGATGAGCTGGCTCACAGGTCAGGAAAACCTTAACCTTGGCCCCCATATTGCTGAGGTAACGGGCAGCAGCAAAGGCATCCCCGCCATTATTGCCGCTGCCGGCCAATACACAAATGGTCTTTTCCGTCACCGTTCCCAGCAGATGTTCCATAGCCTGGGCTACTCTATGCCCAGCGCTTTCCATCAGCAGCAATTCCGGCAATCCATATTCCTCCGCAGCCAACCGATCGATTTGCCGCATGTCTTCACTTACTGCTATCTTCATCTTCATGCCTCCATCACACATTGTGCCGCCCCATACTCCCGCGTATGCGTCAGCGACAGCAAAATATTGGTAACGCCCTTTTTACGAGCCAGGTCGGCAAAGTAGCCCCTAAGCTTAACCTGTGGACAACCCAGCGCATCCGGCAGGACCTCAATATCGGTCATATTTCCGCCCCGCAGGCCCGTGCCAAAAGCCTTCAGTACAGCTTCCTTCGCCGAAAAACGGGCAGCAAAACTCTGTCCTGCCTGTTTTCCCCGGCTGCGGCAATACTGCGTCTCGGCAGCCGTAAAGACCCGTTCCACAAAACGTTCCTGGGCAATCGCCTTTTCCACCCGCGCCACTTCCACAATATCCATACCAATTCCGATAACCAAGCTATCCCCCCATAACATACAACAAAGATTTAGCCGGCTTTCCAGCCGGCTAAATTCTGCTTTAATCAATACGTTGTTGTTGCCATATTACTCCCTGCTGCACCATTAGTGGAAGGCGTAGATGGGCCGCTATGCGTGCTGGTCGGCATACCATCCGCTCCAGTATCAGGCTTTTCTACCTGTTTCCCCCCCACGGGTTCATCGGGATTAAAGCGATAATTGCGAGCAATGAAAATCTCTACCCGACGATTCTGCTGCCTGCCTGCCTCAGTAGTATTATCAGCAATCGGCCGATATTCACTGTAGCCAATGGCACTAAAGCGAGCCGGATTCAGTGATTTTTCCGCTGCCAAAACCGCCTTCATCAGATTCATCGCACGTGAGGCACTAAGTTCCCAGTTCGAAGGATATTGTGCCGTACTGATGGGTACATTATCCGTATGGCCGGAAATGACTACCCGTTCCGGCAAAGAGGCCAGCATACCGGCCACCACCGGAACAATGGACTGAGCCTGCCCCACCAGCTGTGCCGACCCTGAAGGAAAGAGCGCCCGCTCCTTGATGCGAATCATCAGTCCCTCTTCCGCCATCTGGGTGGAGAGCTGATCTTCCAGATGATTCTCCTCGATGTATTCCTGCATTTTTTGCTGAATCTCTTCCAACTGCCTATTCTCAGCTAAATATGCCGAATTACCTAAATCCTCATTGGAAGGTGCTTCTGCCCGACGACCAACATTTGGGCCAGCTTTATCAAAGAAAGACGGCCCCCCCATATTAAAGGCTGCAGTAAATGCCTGCGCCAATTCCGACATCTTCTTCTGGTCCGTTTGCGAAATTGCAAACAAGGCAATAAAAAGGGCCAAAAGCAGGGTCATCAGGTCAGAATACGGCAGCAGCCAAGGCTCGCCTTCATGCTCTTCATGAGGTGCCGCACGTTTTTTTCTAGCCATTAAATCACTCCTTCTTCAACCCTTCACGTTCAGACTGCGGGATGAATACCATCAGCTTTGCTTCAATGGCCGTAGGTGAATCACCAGCCTGCAGGGAAAGAATCCCTTCGATAATCATACGTTTTTCGCTAACTTCCGCCTTGGACAAAAGCTTCAGCTTATTGGCCATGGGCAGGTAAACAACGTAGGCGGTGAAGATACCAAGAATCGTAGCAACGAATGCAGCCGCAATAGCATGTCCCAGTTTATTAACATCATTCAGGTTACCCAGCGCAGCGATAAGACCGATAACGGCGCCCAATACACCAAGGGTAGGTGCATACAGACCTGCCTGTTCCAGCATGGCGCGACCCTCGGTGTGACGCTCCTGCATAACCGCCAGTTCCGCATCCAGAACATCACCCACAAATTCTGGATCCATACCATCGATAACCATGCCTAAGCCCGTCCGGAAAAACGGATCTTCGATTTCCTGAACCTTGCCTTCCAAGGCCAGAATACCCTCACGACGAGCAATCTGCGAAAGCTCAATGAAGAGGTTCAACAACTCCGACTTTTCGTGGAGTGCCGGTTTGTTGAATACCATCTTGATCAGCTTCGGCAATTTTTTCAACTGGTTCATATTGAATGCAGTAAACAAACAAGAAAAGGTACCGCAAATAATAATCAGAAACGCTGCTGGGTTATTCAGCGAACTGATAGGCGCACCTTTGATGATCATACCTACAAATACCGAGATAAGACCACCCACCGCACCAATGACTGTTGAGATTTCCAAATTAAAAGCCCCCCTAACCTTCCTTTGCTATTGAAGGATCCTCATCATCTATTTCGCACATATACTTGTACCTACTTTGTATAATTCCATAAAAAGGAAAAAAATCCTACTGTTGCCTTAGAAAAAATTTCCCGTTTTTAACAATAAATTTTTATTATTATATCATACATTCATTAAAAATATGGTATAATAGATGTGAATAAAACTAGTTTATAGAGAAAGAAGCGATACGATGGAACTTAGACAACTTGAATATTTCCAGATGGCCAGCCGTCTGCGAAATATTACCCGGGCTGCCGAACGCCTACGGGTATCCCAGCCCAACATCACTGTGGCAATCAAGAAGCTGGAAGCAGAACTGGGAATTCAGCTCTTTGATCGCAGTCAAAAGCAGCTTTCCCTGACACCAGAGGGAGCTGTCTTTCTCAATCGTGTAGAATTGGCACTCCGCAATATCCAGGATGCTGTACTGGAAGTCAACGACTATAAACAGCTCCAGAAGGGTACCATCAAGATTGGCATTCCCCCCATGATGGGTGCCTATCTCTTCCCCAAAATCTTCTCCAGTTTCCAGCGCCGTTACTCCCATCTGGAAATCTTTATGCACGAAGAAGGTTCCATGTCCATCCGGGAGCAGCTGGAACGGGATGAACTGGACTTTGGCATCATCATCATCTCTGGTGCCAGCAACCATCTGCAGCTTTTACCCATGACCAAGGATCAGATTGTCTGCTGCGTTCCCGAAGACAGCCCCCTGGCCCAGAAAAAGAGCATTTCCTTCAATGATATTGCTGAGGAAAACATCATCATGCTGAAAGAAGGTTCCTTCCTGCGGCAGACCATTCTCACCAAGATGAAGGAAGAGAATGTCACCCCCAACATCGTACTGGAGTCCAATCAGGTCGTTACCTTAAAAGGTCTTGTGGCCAGTGGCGTAGGCATCGCTTTCCTGCTTAACATGGTAGTGGAAGATACGCCTGGTGTCAAGGCCATTCCTCTTGCTGATCCGATTTTCGTGGATGTGGGACTGGCCTGGAAGAAAGATCGCTACATCTCCAAGGCCGCCCAGTCCTTTATCGACTTCTGCAAGGATCTGCTCAAAGAACGAAAAGCCCAGGCTGAACAATAACATAAAAAAACCGGCGGTTTCAAGCCGCCGATTTTTTATGCCTATTAACTTGTAATTACATCACGACATGTGCCATGACAAAGCCCATGCAGCAACCAGTTGCTACACCGATAAGCCCCGGAATCATAAAGCTGTGATTCAGGATGTACTTGCCGATGCGGGTCGTACCGGAACGGTCAAACCCGATGCAAGCCAGGTCGGAGGGATAAGTCGGCAGGAAGAAGTAACCATAGCAAGCGGAGATGAAGGACATAATCATCACCGGATCCATACCTACAGACAATGCCAGCGGTACAACGATGGCGATGGCTGCAGCCTGGGAATTAACCAGCTTGGAAGTCAGGAAGGCAATGATGGCATAAGCCCAGGGATAAGCCGTTACAGCCGCACCGAGGCTTTCCTTAAGGAAGGACATATGTGCACCAAAATAAGTGCTAGCCATCCAGGCAACGCCGTATACCGATACCAATGCAACGATACCAGAACGGAATACCTGACTGTTGCCTACATCCTTAGCCTTGATCTTACAAGTCAGCAGGATCATAGCTGCTACGAAGAGCATAACCATCTGAATGACAACGGTCATGGAAATCGGCTTCATAACGCCCTTAGCATTGGGGAAATGAGGTAAAAGTTCGGGGAAATTACCCATGCAGGCGATAACGATGATACCAGCAAAGAAGATGTACATTGCCCGATAATAAGTTGCAGGCAGTTCTTTGTCCATCAGGGACTCGGTATCACCATAGACATAATCACGGTTTTCCGGATCCTTGATGAATTCCTGGAAGCGTTCATCGTCAGCCAGTTCCTTACCGCGACGGTAGGACCACAGAGCTGCACAGAATACGCCAAATCCCGTTGCCGGAACAGACACAGCCAGAATCTGCAGCACCGTATAGCTATAACCGGCTGCAGCCATAAAACCAACGATGGACACAACAGCTACCGATACAGGGGAAGCACAGATAGCCATCTGCGATGCCACCGAAGCTACAGCCATTGGGCGTTCAGGACGAATGTTCTGCTTGATTGCGATATCGTAGATAATCGGGAACATGGTATAAACCACATGACCCGTACCGCAGAGCACCGTCAGGAACCAAGTGGTGAGCGGAGCAAAGATCGTGACCTGCTTTGGATTGCTGCGCAGAAATTTTTCTGCATACTTCAGCATAACCGTAAGGCCACCGGAAGTCTGCAGGAAACCAGCACAGGTTACTACCGCCAAAATGGTGAGCATTACGCCAATGGGCGGAGAACCCGGCTGATACTGAAAGACAAACGTAAAGATGATGAGACCGATACCACTGATAACTGCCAGACCGATGCCGCCATGGCGAACACCAAAAATCAAGCAGGCCAGTAGCACTACGAGACCTAATAACATTTCCATAATTGTGATCTCCCTTTCCTTAAAAACTTATTAGCAGATATTTCCCCTTGGATTTTCTATTCGTCATAGCTAAGAGATTTCCTGCTTTCGCGAAAAAATTTCATAACTTTTCTAAATAGTATTAATAAATCGCGAATCTGCTATTTCCTTGCCCATTATACTACAATACCGCTATATTAGTAAATACTATTTATCATAAAATATTACAATGATTATTTTTATTTATCTTAAATTAGTTTTTATTAATATAAGGAGCTATTCAATTCCCTTCCCTTTACAACTTGACATGAACCAAATAAATTCGTTATAATAACTATGTCATTAACGTTATATTTTAAGGCAATGGCGCCTTTTGCGACTTCCCGATTAAGAATCAGCAGGCTATCTGTATCTTTTTCACGGGCAGGTGCAATAGGCGTCTTATTTTGCAATCATTTTATGGAAAGAAGGTTATTTATGGAACTATTAAACTCTGTGGTGGATGGTATCAATACCCTGCTTTGGTCCTATGTACTCATCGTGGTGCTCATCGGCTGCGGCATTTACTTCACTCTGTCCACAAAACTGGTCCAATTGCGGATGCTGCCAGAAATGGTACGCCTGTTAACCGAAGGTATGGGCGCTAAAACGGAAGGCAATTCCATCAATTCCTTCCAGGCCTTTTGCGTCAGCACGGCCTCCCGGGTAGGTGTCGGCAATATTGCCGGCGTGGCCATTGCCATTGTCACCGGCGGTCCCGGTGCCGTATTCTGGATGTGGGTTATCGCCTTTATTGGCAGTGCCACCGGTTTTGTGGAAAGTACTCTGGCACAGATTTACAAAATTCAGCGTCCTGACGGTTCCTTCCATGGCGGTCCGGCTTACTACATCAAAAATGCCTTGCATCAAACAGGCGTAGCCAAGCTCTTCGCCGTGTTGCTAGCTGTGACCTTCGGTCTTATCTACAACTCCGTCCAGGCCAATACCATTGCCTTATCCGCTGCCACTGCCTTTAATGTCCCCCAGTACGTGACAGCCGGTGTACTGGCCTTCTTCACCGGGCTGGTCATTTGCGGCGGCGTTCAGCGTATCGCCCAGGTAACGGAATTTCTCGTCCCCATCATGGCTGGCCTTTACATTCTCGTGGCCATCATCATCACCATCATCAACATCGACAAAGTACCGGGCATGTTTGCCCTGATTATCCATGATGCTTTCTCTCCCCAGGCAGCGGTAGGCGGCGGCTTGGGTTCTGCCATCCTCACCGGCGTAAAGCGTGGCTTGTTCTCCAATGAAGCCGGTGAAGGTTCTGTCCCGAATGCAGCGGCTACCGCAGATGTCAGCCACCCGGTAAAGCAGGGCCTCATCCAGGCCTTCGGCGTTTACGTGGATACCTGGCTGGTATGTTCCGCTACGGCTTTCATTGTTCTCTTAGCTGGTCAGTATACCATTGGCGGCGAACTCACGGGCATCGCTCTGGCCCAGGCATCCCTGGCCAGCATTTTTGGAGCTTCTGCTCCGGCTGCCGTTTCCTTCATGATTCTGATGTTTGCCTTCAGCTCCATCGTAGGCAACTATTACTATGGTGAAATCAACATCGCGTTCTTTGAAGCCAAAGGCAAAACGGCCCTGTTCCTCTTCCGCGCATTGGTTATCGGCATGGTCGTCTTCGGCAGCATGGCCGAACTTTCTCTGGTTTGGAATTTAGCCGACCTCTTCATGGGCCTCCTATGTCTCACCAATCTTTACGCGGTTTCACGGCTGTATAAATATGTCAAGGTAACCTTTAACAGCTATCTGGAACAGAAGCGCCAAGGTGTTGCTGACCCCGTATTCGATCCGGCTATCCTGCCTGATGAACATGGAATTCATGCCTGGGGAATCGATAAAGATTAACAGCTAAAATCATATAATGCGCTGACACAAAATACAGAGCCCATCATCCGTTAGACGAACCAAGCTAACGGATGATGGGCTCTGTAAAATTATCCATGTCTTTTTATAAATTGCAGTTTGTCGCTGTTACTTCGCGCTTTCTTTTTTTGTCACAGCTCAGTGGACGCGGAGGTGGTAATCCTTTTCGCCGTCCCACTAAATGGCCCACAAGAATACATTTGGACTTTTTAGTCACCTGCTCGCCCATTACCACGCATGAACGGAATACCATTAGCAGGAACTCCCTTACAAATTGCAATTTCTCATTCTCTCTTTGCCCGTTACTTAAAGAATACGGACTTGCCGATAAACTCCCGAAGCAAGGAATTATTCGGAACCTCATCCTCCGCTGTAATATCATCGAAGTATTGCAGGATATCCAAAAGACGCTTGGCCTCAGCCCGCTCTGGAATATCGTTTGGCACCATCTGGAGCAGCGGCTGCGCATAGTGTTTGAGGATTCCCAATTCATAAATCAATGCGGAATTAAACATCACATCCGCTTCCTCCTGATAGGGGAAAATATTTTTCTCCTCCCCTTCCCGCACATCCTTCCACTGCTTAAGGGTCTTTAACGCCCCAGAACCACGGAACTGATAATCCCGCACCAGTCGCCGCATCAGGCGGGCATCGGTGGTTGATATACGGTTATGGGCATCGATGTTGAGCTGGGTAAGGGCACTGATATAAATTTTATACTTACGGCTATGGGGCACATACTCACTGAGTTTTTCATTGAGTCCATGGATTCCCTCTACGATAACGGGCTGTTCCCGCGTAACCGCCATGCGCTTGGTATCATCCCATTCCCGGTTTCCCGTCAGAAAATTATAGGTAGGCAGGACGATTTCCTCTCCAGCCAGCAGGGCCAGCATATGCTCGTTGAACAGCTCCACATCCAAAGCATCAATGCTCTCATAATCGTATTCGCCCGTGGGCTTGCGCGGAGTATCCACCCGATTGACGAAATAGTCATCCAAGGAGATGGAGACCGGCATAAGCTGGGCCGCCCGCAACTGCACTCTAAGGCGCTGGGCGAAGGAAGTCTTCCCCGAAGAAGATGGCCCCGCAATGAGAATCAAACGCAGATACCCTTTTTGCGCAGCAATATGATCGGCAATCTGCGAAATACGCTTTTCCTGCAAAGCCTCGGATACCCGAATGAGCTCGCCAATCCCGCCATGCCTGTTGATACGATTAAGGTCAGGAACAAAATTACATTGTAATGCCTGAGCCCACTGGCGGGATTCGGCCAGGATTTGACTGAATTTAGGCTGTGGGACCCGTTCCCTGACCATCCCTTGTGTATCCATATCCGGGGTACGCAATAAAATGCCATCCGCCTCCACATCCAGGGCAAATTTTTCAAGGCTTCCGGTATGGCCCAGCATCACGCCATAGAGATAATCGTAAAACTCACCGCATTGATACAGGCTGACCATATCCATATTCAACGAGGACACCAGATTCGCCTTTTCTATCTGCCGGTTATTCTTGAAAATCTTTACCGCCTGCTCCTTATCCATTTTCATCTTGACAATGGGCAAATCCTCCATGATGATTTCCCGCATACGATTTTCGATATTACGCACAATATCTTCATTCATGCCACCGCCAAAATGCCGGAGTTCGCAAAATACCCCCTTATTGGCACTGAACTGGGCCACCACCTCAGCTGAAGGATACAGTTCATGAACAGCCGTATAGAGCACAAACATCACCGTACGGCGGTAAATCCGCCATCCCCGGCTGCTATCGAGCGCAATAAAGGAAATCTCACTTGTATCCTCTATTTCACTCTGCAAATCCCGAATTTCATTGTTGACTAACCCCGCCACGATTTCGCTGGCATAATCCTTTTGTGCGGCTTCAGCTAATTCTCTTAGTTCAACAGTTGCCATAGCAAACACCTCATCCCTGCTCTTCTCTTCATCCGCAATGAAGAAGGCCCCACCTTCTTCACCCCATACGCTCCTCCTTCTATAGCTTAATAAAACAAAAAGACCTAAGTATTACATCTATTGTAACACCTAAGTCCTTATTTGGCTATTAAATTGTGTGAAGATTACATAAACATGCAGACAAGCTTATAGAACACGGCTCCCATCAAGGCAGTGCAGGGAATGGTCAAAACCCAGGCCATAACCATCTGCTGGGCTACTCCCCAACGCACGGCATTGACGCGTTTAGCCGTGCCAACCCCCATAATGGAACCGGATACCACATGGGTTGTACTGACCGGCAGATGCAGCAACGTTGCTCCAAAAATTACGGTGGAAGAATTAAGGTCCGCCGCAAAGCCGGAAATGGGTTCCAACTTGAAAATCTTACCGCCAATGGTGCGGATAATCCGCCGGCCCCCCATAGCTGTTCCCATAGCCATGGCCGTAGCGCAGAGCACTTTGACATAGGTAGGAACTTCAAATTCCCCTATATAGCCGCCAGCCAAAAGCGCCAACGTGATGATACCCATGGATTTCTGGGCATCATTGGACCCATGGGAGAAGGCCATCATGGCTGCCGAGAGAATCTGCATCTTTTTGAATTTATGGTTGATTACCGAGGGACTGAAACCGCCAAACACGCGAAAAAGCAGCATCATGACCACGCAGCCGGTACAAATCGCGATAATCGGTGAACCGATAAGCGACAATACAATCTTGCCAATGCCCCCAAAATTCAAACCCTGGCTGCCCACAGACACCATCACAGCTCCGATTATGCCCCCTACCAGTGCATGGGATGAACTGGAGGGCACCGCAAACCACCAGGTCAGAATATTCCAGATGATGGAACCGGCCAAAGCCGCAATCAGTACGTGCTCATCCACCATCTGGGCAGAACTTACGATGTCCGCCCCAATGGTCTTGGCCACGCCCGTACTGTACATGGCCCCAATGAAGTTCAGCCCCGCTGCCATCATGATGGCATAACTGGGATGAATGGCCCTGGTCGATACCGCCGTTGCAATGGCATTAGCCGTATCGTGAAAACCGTTAATGAAGTCAAAGAGCAGAGCCAGCGCAATGACCGTAAAGATTAATAGCTGTAACTCATGCATACTTCATTACCACTCCCCGAATCATATCCGACAATTTTTCGCAATGATCCAGTGTGTCTTCCAGTTTTTCCAATATGTCTTTCCATTTAATGAGTTCAATGGGATCTTTTTCCTTGTCAAAAAGATAGGCCACTTCATGGCGATACACCCGATCCCCCTCGCTTTCCAGCTGGGCAATCTTATGGGTCGCATCCAAAATCTGGGCCTGATTTTTTCGGATATCCTTCAGCAAAGAGAACGCACGAATAATCTCTTCCGTAGCCTCAATCAAGAGCTTGGTCAGCGTCACAGCGCCGCCCATCGCCTTTCCCGTACGATACATCACAATGCGCTGCAGTGTACCCTGGAGGTAGTCCACGCCATCATCAAGGCCATTTGCCAGCGCATAGATGTCCTCACGGTCAATAGGTGTGATAAAGGTCAGATTCAGCTTATCGATAATCGCATCATTGATCCGATCAGCCTCATGTTCTAAGTCCATGATTTCCTTGACTTTGTCCGTAGCTTTGCCGTAATCCATCATTACTTCGTCCATCATCAGCGCACCCTTATAGAAATAATTGGCGCTATCTACGAACAAATCAAAGAACTCGCTGTCCTTCTTTTTGAATTTAAACATATTGTTCTGCGTCCTCCCGAAAGAAATATCACATACACACAATTTAACTATAACATCATTTGCCCAAGGGTTCAACTGCAAATTTTCTCATATTCGTGAAAAAAGACTCTTTCCTACTATTATAAGGGAAGAGTCTTTGCGAAAAATTTTATTTTTGTTTAAGGAAAATTCACAAAAGTTACCAATTCTCCACAGCCTGCAAGGCTTTCAGGACTTTAGCCGCCATGCCGTGCATCTTGTTTTCCGATACGCAGCAGGCTGCTATACGCACGCCCATCTTCAACGGAACGGCAAAAATCAAATCATCATGCAGTTTATTGCATACGGCCTGGGGGTCATTAGCCGGCACCGACAGGAAAAAGCCACCGTTATAGGGAAGAGCCGGTAATTTACATTCCCGGGCCTCCTGCATGAAAACCCTGGCCCTTTTCTGGATGGTCTGATAATAGGCATCCCGTTCCTTCTCATACTGCTGACGCAAAGTATCATCCTGCTGAATCCGCACCAAGGTAGTCATTGCCGCCCGATTGATATTGGACCAGGTAGCGCGGCTGGTATACTTGTTGATATCCTGGAATTCCGTGATGACCTCTTCACTGGAGGACACCGCCACCAAGGCACCAGTACGCTGTCCATAAGCCGTATACCCCTTGGACATGGAGAACGCAAACATGACCAGCACATTTTCCGGCAAATTGCCAAATTTTTTCATAAAGCGGCGGGTTTCATTTTTCTCTCCGGCAAAATCGATATAAGCGATATCCACCAAAATGCTCATCTTCTTGCCCCGAGCCGCATATTTCTTGGCCAGCGCCAGTACGTGTTCCCAGTCTTCCTCCGTCAGGCTGAAGCCTGTGGGATTGTGGGCAGGCGTATTGATGATGACCAACAGGCTGTCCTGTTCCTTATATAGTTCCGAGACCTTACTGGCATAGGCGGCCACGTTAAAATTATTTTCTTCATCGAAAAGCGTATAATTCGCCAATTTGCAGCCGCATTCCTTGGCAATGACATTATAAGTTCCCCAAAACCAATCGGACGTCAAAACCTTTGTTCCCTGCTCAGCATAATTGGCAATAGCATGATGGATAGCCCCCGTGCCGCCAGCCGTTGCACAGGCAGCAATATAACCATCCGGGCGATTGTCGGCAAAGACCAGTTTCTCCACTTCCGTCAGATATGCAGGCAGGCCGGCAATGGGCGCATAACGGAACATATCCTCCGTAGACAGCTCGCGGTAAACCTTCTCCACTGTAGGCAGGACAGCCAGGCCGCCCTCATCATTCATCATCATGCCGATGGTGGCATTGGTTACCTTATCCCAGCCATATTTTTCAGCTGCTTTATTGCAGGCTGCCGTTGCTCCAAAAATTGCATCCCGTAACTTCTTATTTGCCGCATGGCCTGCTGCCATTGTCATAAATAAGCGCTCCCCTCTACTCCATCATAACGATTTACCAAACATAAAGTTCATTTCACAGGTAATATCATAACTGTTTCTTCTTGTCCTGTCTACCCACACATGTGTATGTATACAATATTTTTATACAATTAAAGACAAATAACAAGAAAAAGAAAACCTCCCCCGCAGGGGAGGCTGTAATCCTTACTTCTTCGGGAAGAATTCATCATGAATCGCATTAACAGCTTCCTTCAGCATGGCCCCCTTTACCAGGCAGGAAATACTGATTTCCGAAGTACTGATGATGTCGATGTTGATGCCCTTCTGAGACAGCGCGCCAAACATGCGGGCTGCAGTTCCAGGATTTCCCAGCATTCCCGCACCCACGATGGACACCTTGGCCACATCCTCTTCAATCAGGACGGCCACGGCACTGAGTTTGTCGGCTACCCCGTCCACCACTTTTTTGGCCTGGGCCAGATCTCCGGCGGCTACGGTAAATACCATATCCGTAACGTTCTTTTCGATATTGCGGATGCTCTGGACAATCATATCCACATCGATATTGGCCTCAGCCAGCGCCGAGAAAATCTCATGAGCTATCCCCGGCGTATTGGGAATTCCCAGAACAGCGATCTTGGCCACCTTTTCATCATGGGCTACGCCCCGAATCACAAAATCTTTATCTTCCATCGTATAATCCTCCCTAATAAATGTACCCGTATCGGTGGTAAACGTAGAACGTACATGGATGGGGATACCAAAATATTCGCCCATTTCTACAGAACGCGGCTGCATGACACCTGCTCCCAAGCGAGCCATTTCCAGCATCTCATGATAGGTGATTTCACGCATTTTTCGCGCACCTGGCACAATGCGAGGATCAGCGGAATAAACACCATCCACATCGGTGAAAATTTCACAGGAATCCGCCTTGAGCGCACCTGCAATAGCCACAGCCGAAGTATCGGAGCCTCCACGCCCCAAAGTAACGTAATCCCCTAAATCATTCGCTCCCTGAAAACCGGTGATAACCACCACCTTGCCCGCATCCAGTTCCTGATGAACCCGTTCCGGCTGGATGTCCTTAATCCGCCCCTTGGTATAGACATCATTCGTCTTAACCCCGGCCATAGGCCCCGTCATGGAGATAGCATCCTGGCCCAATGTCTTAAAGGCCATCGCCATCAAAGAAGCAGACTGTTGTTCACCAGTAGTCAGCAGCATGTCCATTTCTCTCGTATATTGATAGGGATTCTTGTTGATCCCCTGCGCCAATTCAATTAAATCGTCCGTCGTATCGCCCATGGCTGAAACCACCAGCACGATTTTATCCTGAGGCTTTTTCTCCCCCAACACACGCTTGGCAATATTCATGATTTTTTCCGTGGTTGCCACCGAGCTGCCACCGAATTTCTTTACAATGAGTGCCATAACTCTCCCCCTAAACTTCTTTTTCATAAGGAACCACTCCACAAGTCGTGGACAGTTTCCGCTTTCGTTCATTAATTCCAGCTTAATCCTAGCATATTATAACCTAAAAAAAGTCGCCTGTCTATAAACTTTCATCATTTTATGTAAAATTGTGCATTTACAAGAAACAAATTTGCAAAGCTATGTTACAAAACCGCATTTTATCCCCCGTATTTTAGGACAATATGATAAATATTTTCTATTTTTAATTGCAGGCAACCTTTTATTGGACATAAGTCCCTTTTGTGCTATATTATTAGAGATTTATTTTAGCGCATCATATTTAAGGAGTGTATCATTTTGCAAAACCGTACAATTGGCGTCAGTGAACGCCTGCCACTGCTTGAAACCCTGCCCTTATCCCTGCAGCATCTCTTTGCCATGTTTGGCTCAACGGTGCTGGTACCGATTCTCTTCCACGTAAATCCTGCCACCGTCCTGCTGTTCAATGGTATCGGTACCCTATTGTATCTGACCCTGTGCAAGGGAAAGATTCCCGCCTATTTAGGCTCCAGTTTTGCCTTTCTCTCCCCGGTTTTCCTGGTACTGAACCAGTACAGTTACGAAGCAGCACTTGGCGGCTTTATCGCCGTTGGCCTGGTGTTTTGTCTAGTGGGCCTGATTATTAAAGCCATAGGCACCCATTGGATTGACATACTCTTTCCGCCGGCTTCCATGGGCGCCATCGTGGCCGTAATCGGCTTGGAACTGATGCCCACCGCTGCCGACATGGCGGGCTTGACGGGTAAGGGGGACAGCACCACCATCTTCGTTTCCCTGGCCACGCTGGCCATCACGGTCTTCGCTTCTGTAGCCTGCCGCGGCTTCCTGGCCATTATTCCCATCCTGCTGGGTGTTGTTGGCGGCTACATCATCGCAGCCCTCTGCGGGCTGGTGGACTTAGCCAGCGTGGAATCTGCCCCCTGGTTTGCCCTGCCCACCTTTTACACACCAGTATTCAATCTGGATGCCATTCTGATTATCCTGCCTGCAGCCCTCGTCGTCATTGCGGAACATGTGGGCCATTTAATTGTCACCGGCAATATCGTAGGTGCTGACCTGACCAAGGATCCCGGTCTCGACCGTTCCATCCTGGGCAACGGCATTTCCACTGTTATCTCGGGGTTCTTTGGCTCTACGCCTAATACGACCTACGGGGAAAACATCGGCGTCCTGGCCATCACGAAAGTATTTTCCACCTGGGTAATTGGCGGCGCAGCCGTCTTTGCCATTCTGCTCTCCTGCTTAGGAAAGCTTGCTGCTCTTATTCAAAGCATTCCCACCCCCGTTATGGGCGGTGTATCCCTGCTGCTCTTCGGTGTCATTGCCGCCTCCGGTATCCGGGTGCTGGCAGAAAGCAATATCGACTACAACAACCCCTTGAATCTGATGCTGACAGCCATTGTGCTTGGTCTGGGCGTTTCCACCGCCAGCATCACACTGGGCACCATCACCCTCAAGGGCATGTCCCTGGCCACCGTGGTCGCCATCATCCTGTCCCTGGCCTTCCAGCTTATCGGTAAAGTACATCAGCCTGTAGCAGATGATGCGCCTAAGGATCCAACAGCATGACGCGTATTGAAGTAACGCTTGACGCCTTGACCTCTATGCCGGTCAGGGCGTTTTTAAAAGCCCAGCAAGGCATATCCAATACCATTTGGAAACGAATCAAAAACTCGGGTACCTTTGCCATCAATGGCCTGAAGTGCAACGCCACCCTGGCTGAGGTAAAAGCAGGTGACATCATCACCTATGACATCCTGCGTCCCACGGATATTACGCCTGAAGCTCTGCCGTTGGATATCCGCTACGAAGATAATTGGCTGCTGGTCATCAATAAACCAGCAGGTCAGTTGGTACATCCCACCACCAGGGAAAGCACGGGTACCATCGGCAATGCCCTGATGCACTATTTTGCCGTCAAAGGCGAAGCCCATGCCTTTCATCCCGTCCACCGTCTGGATCGGGACACCAGTGGTTTACTGCTGGTAGCCAAGGAGCCACAAATTCAGTATCAGCTTTCGCCTAAAGGCTGCAAGAATTTCCAGCGGGAATACCAGGCCATCATCGAGGGAACGCTTACCCCCTCAGCCGGCTTGATTGATGCCCCCATTGCCCGGGCCTTGCCCAGTATCATTTTACGAAAAGTTTCCCCTGAAGGACAAAGTGCCCGTACCCACTACCGCACCATAAAAACCAACCAGCGCTTTTCCCTGCTCCAACTGGAATTAGAAACCGGCCGCACCCATCAGATTCGCGTGCATATGGCCCACCTGGGTCATCCCCTGCTGGGAGATGACCTCTACGGCGGCAACATGGATTACATCCAGCGCCAGGCCCTGCATGCTTTTCGCCTGACCTTTCACCATCCCATGACCGGTAAAAAGCTGGTAATCACGGCACCACCACCTGCAGATTTTCTTCGTGTTGCAGCAGATTTTTAAGTACCACGAGCCGATTGTTATTGTTTGAAAAATTTTCCCCTGTCCTATACACGAGAAGTATTTTCTATGCTATAATAAACAAGGTTCAACAAAAATTTGAACAAGATTCATTAGGGGGTAATGAAAAATGCCATTAGTTGGAACTAAAGAAATGTTCAAGAAAGCTTACGAAGGCGGTTACGCTATCGGTGCTTTCAACGTCAACAACATGGAAATCGTACAGGGTATCACGGAAGCAGCTGCAGAGCTGAACTCCCCGGTTATCCTGCAGGCATCTGCTGGTGCTCGCAAATATGCTAAGGGTCCGTATCTCCGTCACCTTGTTGAGGCTGCTCTGGAAGTCAACGATATTCCCGTTGCTCTGCACCTCGACCATGGCGCTGATTTCGAAACCTGCAAAGCCTGCATCGATGACGGTTTCACGTCTGTAATGTTCGATGGTTCTCATTATGATTTCAAAGAGAACATCAAACGTACGCAGGAAGTTGTTGCTTACGCTCATGAACATGGCGTTTGCGTTGAAGCTGAGCTCGGCAAACTTGCTGGTATCGAAGATGACGTTAAGGTAGCTGCTCATGATGCAGCTTACACCCAGCCGGAAGAAGTTGAAGAATTCGTCAAAGAAACTGGCGTAGATTCTTTGGCTATCGCTATTGGTACTTCCCATGGCGCATTCAAATTCAAACCGGAACAGTGCACGCGCAACGCTGATGGCGTTCTCGTACCGCCTGAACTCCGCTTCGATATTCTGGCTGAAATCGAAAAGAAGATTCCGGAATTCCCGATTGTACTCCATGGTGCATCCTCCGTTATTCCGAAATATGTGGAAATCATCAATGCTAACGGCGGTAAGCTGGACGATGCTATTGGTATTCCTGAAGATCAGCTGCGCAAAGCTGCTAAGTCTGCTGTCTGCAAGATCAACATCGACAGCGACCTGCGCTTGGCTCTGACCGCTGGTATCCGTGAACACTTCATGGCTCATCCGGAACACTTCGACCCGCGTCAGTATGTTGCTGATGGCCGTTCCTACATCAAAGAACTCGTTGAACACAAGATCAAAGATGTTCTTGGTTCCGATGGCCGTGCAAAGGAAATTCTGGAGCTCATCAACGCAAAATAATTTGCCTATAGTGGCATAGAAAAAGAGGTTCGTTCAAGAGCCTCTTTTTTCTATACCTTATGTTAACAAATATACACTTCTTTATCTATATTTCATTATCATATGTCTTGACATTGTGGACACGAGGTTGTAATATATGAAATACCAAATGTAATCCTAACACTATAATATAGGAAAATTGTGTTTTTATAGAGGAGTGTATACATGAGAGCAAAAATATGCGGCATAAAAGACTTATTTACCGCTAAAATAGCCGAAGAAGCCGGGGCTGACTTCATCGGCTTTGTCTTTTATAAAAAAAGCCATCGCTACATCACGCCGGAAAAGGCAGCCGTAATCAGTAAGCAAATAAAAACGGCCAGAACAGTTGGGGTATTTGTCAACGAAGACCTGGCAACGGTAAACACTATTGCTGCGCAAGTAGGTCTTGATTATGTTCAGCTTCATGGTCAGGAAAGCCCGGAATACGCCCAGCAAATCATCTGCCCTGTCATCAAGGCCTACAACTATGATGAACATTTCTCTGTAGCGGAAGCCAACGCCTTCCCCTCAGAAATGATTTTACTGGATGCTGGCACGCCTGCTCTGCCTGGTGGCACAGGACAACGGTTTAACTGGAAGAAGGCCGCTCAGATTATCATGCAGCTGCATAAGTCCGTTCTGGTAGCCGGAGGTATCAATCGGGAAAATGTCAAGCAGGTGAACAAGCTGCTGCACCCTTACGCCGTTGATGTTTCCAGCAGCTTAGAAGAAAACCAGGAAAAATCCATCGAAAAGATTCAGGCATTCCTGCGCAGGATCAAATGATGAAGACTAATCTTTCCAGACTACAAAGGACCGCTTCTCAAACATGAGAAGCGGTCCTTCATTTCTTAACCAGCAACGCCCTATCCTCCCAGCCCGTCTCCAGACAAGTACTTTCGGCGTATGAGTGCTTAACTACTGTGTTCGGTATGGGAACAGGTGGAACCACTCAGCTATCGTCACTGGATATTCTCTTGAATGTATATGCTA
>NZ_JAILPX010000019.1 GCF_024699275.1 Selenomonas sp. | reverse complement strand
CATCTATTCTTAGTGTAAAATCTGACGCTAAGCGCCGTGCGAAGAACGCTGCTGAGAAGTCCCGTGTACGCACTGCTTCCCGTCGTGTTCTCGACGCTGTTGAGGCTGGAAACGTTGATGAAGCGAAATCCCTCCTCACGGTTGCTTGCAAGACCATTGACATGGCTGCTGCTAACCACGTGTTCCACAAGAACTGTGCAGCGCGTAAAAAGTCCCGTCTGGCTCGCAAAGTGAATGCACTCGCTAAGTAATTTTCTCAGATGAGATAGAAAAAAACCGTCCTAAGGGGCGGTTTTTTTAGTATCCGTCATTATGCTTTCATTTGAAATACCTGTGGATTATGCTATACTTTAAGCAGTAAACATACAGGGGATGATTTTTTATGCATATTCGCCATAGCAAGCTATTAAGCCTTGTCAATCAATACAACCGCATTGCCGTCACGGAACTGGCCCGTAAACTAGAAGTTTCAGAAGTCACCATCCGCAAGGACCTGAATATGCTGGAAAAAAAAGGACTGCTGCGCCGGGAACATGGCTATGCCCGCCTGACCACCAGCGATGATATCGGCAATCACCTTTCCTTCAATTACGAAGCAAAGCTGCGCATTGCCCGCCGGGCTGCCGAGGGTATCCATAATGGCGAAACCATCATGATTGAATCCGGAAGCTGCTGCGCCCTGCTGGCAGAGGAATTGGCCGCTAATCGCCGGGATGTAACCATCATCACCAATTCTGCCTTTATCGCCGACCATATCCGCAAATATCCCAACGTACGGGTGATTCTGCTGGGTGGCGAATATCAAAAGGAATCCCAAGTCATGGTAGGGCCCATGATTCGCACCTGCGTCCACGATTTTTATGTCAGCAAGTTCTTCATTGGTATTGATGGCATCGATGATGCAGGTTTCATGTCCAATGATCTGATGCGTGCTGAAGCAGGACGCTGCCTGGCCGAACGGGCCGAGCAGACCATTGTGCTGACCGAATCCGCAAAATTCAAGACCCATGGCACCGTAAAATTACTGCCCTATAGCAAAGTTGTGGCTCTGTATACGGATGATTTAGCGGACAAGGACACGCTGCATAAACTTCACGAACAAGGCATTCATGTATACCCAGTCAGCAGTAGCAGCAAATAAAAAAGGAGGTGTGACAACATGCGAAAGCATTTTGTCCACCTTCTTTTTTATTCGAAATCATGCTTATTCATTTCTCGCAAAAGTTCAATAGCGCCACGTCCCATACCGGTTTCGCGAGCTGTTTCCTCAACGGTATAACCACTTCGCAGCAGTGCCTTGGCCTTGGCAGCGTTAGGTGAGATGGCTTTCTCCGGCACCTGCGCTCTTTTGGAACCTAAAGCTTCCTTTTCTGTCTCCGCCAATGCCTCAGGCTCATCTGCCATCAGTTCTTCCTGCTCCTCTGGTTTCCGATTCATGGCTTCCGCTAATCCCGCTGCCTGCTGGGCATTAAGCGAACGATTCTCCTCTTCGTCCCGTTCCATGGAATTCTTCAGGACAGTGGCAAAATCCTGAGCATCAACCCGTTGTTGAACGAAGGGTACCGGATTTACGGTGGGCATCTGTGTCGGTGGTACAACAGCCTGGGACTGTACGGAGGACTGACAGGCTTTCAATTCCGCAATCGTGCTCCTTGCCTCAGAAAGCTCCTGATGCAAAGCCGCTGAACGATTCTCCAACTCCTGCGCTATACGCTTATACTCATCGATGCCTGCCTCCAAACGCACGTTGCGTTCATCAGCCTGCCGCAAAAGGCTCTCCAAATGCTGAATATGCTTGCTCATTCGAGCGATAACGGCATCGGCAGAACGGGTAAGTTCTGCTTTCAACTGCTCTGTAGACACGCGCAACTCTTCGGTATCCACACCTTTTTGCCGTTGAGAGACATAACGCACCACCAGCACTAAAAGTGCTCCTGCAATAATGAGAAATCCTAATATTTCTGGAACCATAGGTTAAAAATCACACCATCCTCAAAGATTTTCTGTTCTGTACGTTATGATTATACGCTAATTACAGGCTAATGTCTAATAGCTGTCCACGGGAAGGATCTGTAGCCATCTTCATGGCAGGCTGTTCAGCTGTATCCTCCACAGCCACTTCCCCTGCGCGGCGCTTTCCGCCCCTGCCGCCACGATTCCGCTGGCGTTCCGGGTCATCCTTTATGCGTCCATCTTCCAAATTTTCCTTCTCCCGCACCTGTTTCTGTTTCAACTGGTCTTCCCGTTTCTGCTCTATAGCCTGATAATCGGCCTGCATGGCATTGGCTTGATTGAGATTATGTTGTACCTGACCGGCATCTGTTGAACGGGGCACGAGCATCTGCATACTCATCGGACTGACATCCATGATATTCCCTTCTTTCCTGTCCATACACAAAACAATACAAACTGAGGGCATCCCGAAGATGCCCTCTTGAACTTGCCTAATAAATACCGATATCAATCCGATCTTCTTTCACCGTCAATAGACAATGGCGAATGCTGCTCTGTACATTCATGATAACCGAATTAATGGTAATCCGTACACCAGGATAAATCGTATCGGCTACACGAATCTTTCCATCCTTCATCCGGCCCATAGCCTCTTCCAATGTCTGTATTTCCTTTTCCGCACGCTTTATCTTGCCAGCCAAAGGAAATTGTGACCGGGTCAGGGCATTAATCTGATCAATACGCTGCTGAGGCAAACGACTTACGTCAATTTTTCCCAACGTATTGAGCATCTGCGTAATCTGCTTGAGCCGCGCCTTATCTTCTTTACATTCCCGACAGGTTTCAATATACTGTTGCTGAACTGCAGGATCAACCCCCACAGCCATTTTCGTGACTACAGCAGCGGGATTCCCTACCATCTTGCAGCGAATTTCCTCACCGGCAGCGATCAAGCCCCCGGTTATAATCCCTCTGCGTTCCTCCACGTAAATCCGATTTCCGGCACGCACCTGGGAATGCAAGATTGCATCAACGATACTGATATCACGGCCGCTTTCAATAATGGCATTTTCAGCAAACTGAGCCTGCACATCTTCCACAGCCTTGACAAAGCCTCGATTCTGTCCGTTTATACCGCCTTTGATAACCACATTGCGGCCAGAAATTTCTGCGCCATTGACCATGCCGCCAATTTCGATATCACCAGTGGCCTTCACCACAAAACCAGCTTCCACATTCCCCTTGATGGATACGCTGCCCACAAAATCAATGTTTCCGGTTCCCGCTCCTACACTGGAGCGGATATCCAAATGGGGATCAATATCGATCTTACGGGTAGAATCCACAATCTGCCCATCAATAGTGGCATAGAGTTCATTCTCATTGCGGATTTCCGTATTCTTTCCCTGGGGTACGGGAATTGGGCGCCCCATCCGGGATGGCACATCCATACCGAAGATATTCTTTCCTGGAGTGCCTTCCGTCTGCGGAATACGTACAGCCAGTAAATCCCCCTTCTTCGCCAGAACAAAGAGCCCCATATCCTTGTAATCAGCCCTATTGTACTCATCGATTTTCGGCTTATTTTTTTTGCTTAAATCGAATTTCCGTTCAATCCGAGCATTTTCCCCATGCTGAACCTGCTTCCCCTCAGCTGCCACAAAGGGAACCAGGCTGCGCACGCCATTTTTGATGGTATCTTCATTAATCCCAAATACGACACCTTTTTCCGCCAACGCCTCCTGAATGTCTTCCACTTGGGGCAGCTTCGTCCCCTTAGTCGTATCATAGCGGACAGTTGCAATCATCTGATCGCGGCTGATATCAATGATAATCCCTGCAACTTCATCTTCATCTGCCTTTTCGTCAGGCTTATCCGCTTCTCCCACTATCTCACTTTCTTCTTCTGGAACGATTTCCACAAATCCCTCGGCTAACTTGCGGGGAACTCCCGCAGCTTCTCGAATAATCTTAGACAGTTCAATGATATCATAATCAATAACGCCATTATCCTGTAACGTCTGCCGTACATCCGAAAGCTCAAAAAGCATCTCCGTGCCATCACTTGGATATACCGTCACAAAAACGCCATCCTGAAGGAATTCCAGAAGATAACCTGCGTCCGGACCGCCAACTGCTGGGCGTAAAGTCTGGTCATCCATGATGTGTCCCCCTTCGGCTTAACTGATTCTATACTAAGCTTGCCTTCATCCTGGCCAAATATCCCCGCATACGGAAAATTGCCTTCGTATGCAACTGGGAAATCCTCGCTTCGGATAGATTAAGGATTAAGCTGATTTCTTTCAATGTCATTTCTTCGTAATAATATAAGGCAACGACTTTTTTTTCCTTTTCCGGCAGCCGCTCAATCGCACCTGCTAATGTTTCCCTAAGCTCTTCCTTCTCTATGCGATCTGAAGGTCCCGGCTCTCCTGCCACAGGAGAATCTGCCCTCAGATAGTCATCAAGGGGGATAACCGTTGCTGCACTGATCTGCCCCTCTAATGTCTGTAAATCCTTTACGGTCATCTCCAGTTCAGCCGCCAGCTCTTCATCGGTGGCTGCCCTGCCCAGGCGGTTTTCCAAATCGAATACAGCCTGTTCATAACGCCTAATACGCTGCCGAACTGCAACTGGCAACCAGTCCTTTGACCGAAGATAATCCAACATCGCACCGCGTATGCGAATTCCTGCATACGTTTCAAATTTATTCTTGCGCTCGATATCATAACGATCAATGGCATCCAACAAGCCGAAAAAGCCACTGGACAATAAATCGTCCCGATCCACATGAGCAGGAAGACTGATGGCGAGCCGCCCGGCAACCAGCTTAATCAGAGGTAAATAATACTCTGCCAGCTGGTTGCGCAGCTCCACACTTTTGTTTGCCAAAAAACTCTGCCATAGGGAAGCGACATCTATAGCCGGCGCATCATTTGTCATATCCAAAGAATCCACCGAACGCCCTCCTCCCTTCAACACTCAACGATTTTCTGTTTATTCTGGTGTCTTCATACGCGTCAACTCTTCACTGTTTAAGGGCTCGAACTGTGTGTCTTCCCCAGATTCAGGTTCTTTCGCTTCCCCGGTCTCTTGTTCCTCATCAGCAGCAGGTTCTACATCATCAGCTGCGCCCAGTTCTTTATTCTCAGTCTCCGCCAAGGCTTCCTCCTCCGTTGCTTCCACAAAAGCATCCATATCAAAGATATCCTTAGCGGCGAGAATTTTCTGCGCAATGTACACAATCAAACCTGCACCAATAAAGCCAATTGCGCTGCGAAAAAGCACCGTTACCCCCCGCGCATCATTCGATAGTCCTGTAACCACTATCACTGTGGCGGCTATAAAAGCGAAAACTGCTGCTACATACAATTTAACCAAAATCTTTTCACCTGCAAATCTAGTCTAACAATTAAATCTCTTTTTCGCCTTTATCAATGGTCTTAACCTTATAGACGCCCGTATTCAAATCAATAGACACCGTACGTCCATAAGTACCACCGGTATCTTCAGCTATGATTCGAATTCCCTGGGCCTTTAATACTTTTTTGGCTGCCTCTGCATTACGGCTGCCGACACGCATGATATCTGTGGCGTTCTGGAAAGCAAACATCTGCGCTCCGCCAGCGATTTTTGCTACCAGGCGCGTTTTTACCGCGCCTAAAGCCAAAACATCCTTGAGCATCAGCGGTAATCCTGTATCCGCAAACTTCGCTGGATTGTCCGTAGGACGAGCCTGCGTGCTATCGGGAAGCATAATATGTAAGAGCCCGCCGACCTTTGTCTGAGGGTCATACAAGGAAATCCCAATGCAGGATCCAAGACCATAGCTGATGATTGTTGACGGAGCAGAACCAACTTTATAGTCGGCCATTCCGACTCTGATAAGATCTGCCATATCAATCAACTCCTACAGCTTTTATAATTGTCTCCAACGAACCCGGATCAGGAACCAGGAAGAACTGGCCATTAATCCCATCATCTTCTGAAAGGAATTCGGTTTCGATAACCAAGGCCTGATCCCCCATCTGTCCCAACTGTGCCAAAACCACATTCAGCAATGCCCCTGCCATATCCATCGCCAATGCGGGAATAGACGGCAGCATGGTAATCTTTGTAAAGGTAAAGAAAGCATTCAGATAAGCACCCGACAGAATATTACCAATCTCCATCAGTGCTGATTCATCCATAAAATCCAAACTGTTCGTCTGTCCATGGGGTTTGCCCATCAACGTATCCACCAAATAAAAGGCAGACTGCTGTGGCAGCAGAAACAGAATGTTACTGGGTGCCTTGCCGTAAACGCGGAGGAAGATACCAACTACAACAGCATCAGGACCTCCAACCAGATCCGGCACCACTTCCAAGGGTACAAGAGCCACTTTGGGCACATTCATATCAATTCTTCGGTTGATAACCTGGGACAGCGCTGTGGCTGAATTCCCGGCACCAACATTACCAATCTCGCGCAATGCATCTAACTGATTGGCGGAAAGATTCAATTCATCGGTCATATTCGACACCTCATCTTTACTAGGAAGTCTTCGCAAGTCAAGCCTGCGGCGGCTATGCTTTGCCAGCATAGCGAGTCCCTGAGGATAGGCTCAGAATCCTGTAATCTCACATAAGAGCCTGCTCTACTTACTTCCCATCACCAGTCGTACCAATAATCTCTTCCAGATTCAACATGATGATCAATCTGCCATCTACGTTACCAATACCATTGAGGAACCGAGAACCACTGCGGTCATTTGTGGCTTTCTTGGTATCCACAGTCTTTCCACTGATGGTCAACACCTCCGTCACCGCATCTACCAGCATCCCCACATGAAGTTCATCAATCGTCACCGTAACGATACGGGTATTTTCCGTATAAGGCGTCTCAGCCAGTCCCAAACGCTTCTTGAGGTCAATCACCGGCAAAACCGATCCACGTAAATTAATAACACCTTTGATGAAATCAGCAGCAAAGGGCACACGAGTGATGTCCGTCATATTGCGGATTTCCTGAACATTTAAGATACTGACACCATATTCTTCATCGCGCAGCTTGAAAGCCACGACCTGCACTTCGTTATTCTGCTTATTTTCTTCATTTGCCATGGTTACTGCCTCCTTACTGCTGCATCATCGTAGCGACATCGAGAATAAGCGCTACACGGCCATCGCCCAAAACCGTTGCTCCCGAGAACATCTTGAGCCCTGTAAAGAGGTTCCCCAGCGTCTTGATAACGATTTCCTGCTGACCAATCAAGTTGTCAACTACGATACCAGCTTTGGCTTCGCCGGCATGAACAACTACAACGAAAATCTCATCCGAATCCTTCACATGCGGTATCTGCAGCGTTTCTTCCATACGAATGATGGGAATAATCTCACCGCGCAGAACGATAACCTCACGGTTGCGTACCGTCTTGATATCGGTGGGCTGAATATTGATGGTGCTGTCGATGGATCCCAAAGGAATCGCATAGATTTCTTCCTGAACCTTAACCAGCATGGCCTGGATGATAGCCAATGTCAGCGGCAGTTTAATCTTGAATACAGAACCTTCATCAATCTTGGTCTCAACATCCACATGACCGGACAAGGATTCAATCTTACTGCGTACCACGTCCATGCCAACGCCACGACCAGAGATATCCGTAATCTTTTCTGCGGTAGAGAAACCTGGCAAGAATACCAAGCGAACTGCATCCGCATCATCCAGCTTATCCGCATCTTCCTGGGAAATCATGCCCTTTTCCACAGCTTTTTTACGGATTTTGCTGGCATCGATACCTTTACCATCATCTGTAACCATGATGACCACGTTATTGCCTTCATGGCGGGCAATAAGCCCCACTTCACCAGTACGTGGTTTCCCTTTTGCCTCACGTTCATCCGGATGTTCAACACCGTGATCCAGGGAGTTACGCAGCAAATGCATAATCGGATCGCCGATTTCATCGATAACGGTACGGTCAAGTTCTGTTTCTTCACCTTCAATAGTCAGGTTTATTTCTTTGTTCAGTTCCTTGGATACATCGCGTACCATACGGGGGAAACGGTTGAACACAGCGCTTACCGGCACCATACGAACCTTCATGACGATGTTCTGCAAGTCTGTGGTCACCCTGTCCATCTGCTCCAGAGTTTCCGTAAGTTCCCCTAGACGATGGGCCTGACCAATTTGTTCCAGACGGACCTTGTTGATAACCAGTTCACCCATAAGATTCATCAGCGTATCCAGCTTATCGATATCTACGCGTACCGACTGGCTCTGATGTCCCTTCTTAGCGGCAGCGGCAGCTGGTTTCGCTGCTGCTTTTGCCGCTGGTTTTGCAGCAGCTGGTTTCGGGGCCGCAGGTTTTGGTGCTGGAGCTTCTGCAGCTGGAGCCGCCGGGGCTGCCGCTGGAGCAGCTGCCGGTTTGTCGGGATCCATCACTTCCACTACAATCTTATCGATTTCCGAAATGGTACTCAGGGCATCTTCTACCGCTTTCTTATCCGATCCTGTCACCATCAAAATCTCAAAGCTGTGTTCGAACTTTTCCTGCTCTAAATCTTCCGCCGGGGGATTGGATTTAATCACATCGCCCAATTCATCCAAAGCATTCATGACCATATAGGAACGAGCGGATTTCAGGAGACAGGTTTCCGACAAGGTTACCTGAATGTATACGCCAATCATGCCGCCTTCCTTAGCCTGACGCAGCATCTCCTTGTCCGTATCCGTAAGGTCCATTTGTACACCAGCACCAGCCGGAGCTGCCCCGGCTGCAGGTGCGGCGGGTGTAGCAGATGCAGCAGCGGGCGCGGCAGCAGGTGCAGGTTCACCTTTGGAAATGGAACTGAGTTTTGCCACCAAATCACTGACATCTACTACATCTTCCGAATCGCCATTTCCCACGCTATCAATCATCTGTTCCAAGGAATCCAAACACTTGAACAGCGTATCAATAATATCTTCATCCAGTTTCAGTTGTTCCTTGCGAATAAGGTCCAACACGTCTTCCATTTCATGGGTAAGCTCAGCAATCTTATTATATCCCATGGTTGCCGACATGCCCTTCAACGTATGGGCATTGCGGAAAATATCATTTACCACAGAAATGTCATCTGGATTTTCTTCCAAGCTTAAAAGACCTTCATTCAAGGACTGCAAATGCTCATGAGATTCGTCCAAAAACATATCCATATACTGATTGGTATCCATTTGTATTCCCCCTATATCCTTTTATCTCTTTACAGCCTCGACAATTGCCTGTGCGATATTTTCCACAGGCTTTATCTCATCGGCCAGTCCTGCATCTACCACTGCTTTAGGCATTCCGTAGACTACACAGGTGGGTTCATCCTGTGCAATACTGTAGCCACCTGCTGCTTTGATCTTCTTCATGCCCTCACAGCCATCACATCCCATACCGGTCATGATGACAGCCACCAGATTCCTGCCGATATCGGCTACAGAATCATACATGACATTTACAGCAGGGCGGTGATTTCCCACTGGAGGATCCTGTCCCAAAAGAATCTTACGGCTGCTTCCCTCCGACTTCACCCGCAGGTGATGACTACCGGGAGCTATATATACATGACCAGGCTGAATGACATCTCCATCCTCAGCTTCCTTCACCGAAACCTGAGAAATCGTATCCAACCGATCAGCTAAAGCCTTGGTAAAACCTGCAGGCATATGCTGTACCACCACTACACCACAGGGCAGATTCCCGGGCAGGCGGGTTATCACCTGCTGTAATGCCTGTGGACCACCGGTGGAAGTACCAATAGCCACTAATTTCTTAGCCCCATTGCCTGCACTGCCCATACTCACTGGGGCAATTTTATTTGCCGCCGCAGGCTGAGGTTTGCCCCGCGCCTGCAGGAAGGGATTCACACGCTTAACCCCCAAGCCGCTGCCTGAATTTTGGGCTGGCGACACGGATGCCACACCAGGAAGTTTTAAGCCCTGCCTTACGGGCAGCTCAATCCGTTTCATTACCGGCGGCGCCGGTTTTGCATTAGACGTGCCAGACTGCGATAGCTGCTTCTGCGGCATATAAGGCATCTTACGTACCTTGGCTTTTGCCGCATTACGGCATTTCTCCAAAAGTTCATCCTCTATAGAATCCAGCTTGGATATGCTGCCACCAGCTTTGCTGATAAAATCCACCGCGCCAAGACTCAGTGCCCTGATCGTGGCCTCTGTTCCCTGCTGGGTCAGGCTGCTCAGCATCACCACTGGCGTAGGCTGCTTTTCCATAATGACCGCTAAAGCATTAAGACCATCCATAACCGGCATGTTCACATCCATGGTCACCAAATCAGGCTTAAGCTCCAATACCTTAGCGATGGCTTCCTTGCCGTTTATTGCTGCAGCTGCCACCTCAAAATCCGGCTGTTTATTGAAAAAATCCGTCAATATCTTGCGCATAAAAGCAGAGTCATCCGCGATCAAGACTCGAATCATCCCGCCCACCTCTTTTATCCGACGAAAAATTTCTTACATCTCTTTAATATTTACCTTATTCCTTAAATCCCTTTGCTATGATAGCACGCTGAACGGCAAACAAATAACGGATAATCTTGTTGCTGGTAGCGCGGGGCAAATTCAGGAAAGCCGCTCCCACATGATAGATTACCGAACCATCAGCCCGTTCTACTGGCGTACAACGCACGATTCGGCACATAACATCAATAACTCCTGCTCCCGTAATACCTGCCAATCCCAAAACAGCCTTTGCCTCAGGTTGCACTTTGTGGGAAAAAGCCATGCAAATGCCACTGCCGCTTAAGTCCACCACAGGAACCATCTCACAATCATGAATCGTTCCCTCTTCATCCACCAGGTTGACTTGTGCTTTCAAATTGACCTTTACACGCACAAATTCGCGGTTTTGGAAGCGTTCCATATCTTCTGGCATAGTCACACGCCATACTGGAATTCGACCATCCTTATAACCTTTTCCCTTGTATGTCGTAAAAAAACGGAAACGGCATTGATTCCCCACCGCCACACCATAGAGTTTTTCATTATCCTTTGGGATAATGGGTACTCCCTGCCGACTCATGGGCATGGCCACTTCCAATGTGTCATCCACCATATCCTCAATGCGGCTGGCATAACGGGTATCATCAGTTTCCACATAAAACTCGACCCGTTGGCCAATTTTTAGGTTTTCTTTTGCTTTTACTAATTCGCCCGTCATAATCAAGTTCCTCCATGTTTAATGCGCAAAATTAAATATTTGTCGCAAAAATCCTGTCCAACCACGTTTAACAGTCATTTTACTGCCATATAAAACACTATTAGCCAGTCCCTGAATACATCTGGCAGCTATGCTCCCCGGCTGCGCTGCCAGAAAAGGCTGTTGTTGACGTACAGACTTCATCACAGCACTGTCCTCGAATACATAACCTACACAATCTATCGGCATGTTCAAAAACCGCGTAGAAGTCTGCTGGAGTTTTGCTACAACCTCCCGGCTCTCGGCCTCATCGTAGACACGGTTTACCAATAGCTTGATATTCTTATTGACCGCATACATACTATAAGCTTTTAGCACCGCATAGGCATCCGTCAAAGCAGTAGGTTCCGGTGTAGTCACCAATAGCACCTCATCTGCAGCCAGAATAAAATCCATCACATTCTTACCGAGTCCCGCCCCGGTATCAATGAGAATAATATCGGCCAACTGACCACAGGCAGTCAGTTTCTGCATCAAACGCTGACGCTCTTCATAGGTAAAATCTGCGGCCTTCTCTATCCCCGAGCCACCAGAAATATATCGCACGCCATAGGGACCATCAATCAGCACATCTTTTAATTCAATACCATTTTCCAACAGATTTAATAAGTGCTTCTTGGACATGCTGCCCAACACCACATCCACGTTGGCCATCCCCAAATCAGCATCGATTACCATCACTCTCTGACCAGCCTGTCTTAAAGCAATGGCCAGATTAACCGTAATATTTGTCTTGCCTACGCCCCCCTTGCCGCTGGTAATGGCGATTACCCGGGGTCCCAGGGAGGACAGCGATGGAGAATCTTGCACAGGCGTCTGCACTTCATATTCACTTTTATCGACTAATTGACGCAGTCTTGCTGCCTGATCTCCCATATTATTCCCTCAACAATAAAGCAGCTAATTTATCCGCAGTGGCCGGCACAATATCATCTGGTACGCTTTGTCCATTGGTCATGAAGGACAGGGAAATATCCTTGTCCGCCAACAGATTCACAATCATCCCCAAGCTGCTGGTTTCATCCGTTTTCGTAAAGATAACTCTGCCTGGGTCACAAACCGAAAACTTCTGCAAGATCTCTGCCACATCGCGATTCTTAGTAGTGGCACTCATGACCAGGTGTTTCTCAATACGGGAATCCACCGCCAGAAATTCCTGCAATTCCTTCATCTGGTATTCATTATGCTGACTGCGCCCGGCGGTATCGATAAGAATCAAATCCTTATCCCTATGCTTATGGATAGCCACCTTCAGCTCGTCTGGTGAATATACAATTTCCAAGGGCAGACCAATGATATCCGAATAGGTCTTCAACTGCTCCACTGCCGAAATACGATAGGTATCAGCGGTAATCAGAGCTGCCCGAATATTCTTCTCTAAGACAAAGCGGGCTGCAATCTTAGCCAATGTAGTCGTTTTACCTACACCTGTTGCGCCGATAAGAGCCACAATCCGCACTCCATGCTTATTGAGTTTAATCCCCTCGGCAAAATTCATCTTATCTTCCAGATAACCGGCCACGACTCCTTGCGCCCTTTTATCCAGGGAATCCATCAGCATATCGCCAGCTGCGATCTTTGCCGCCATATCCTTCAGGATTTCTTCATCCACCTCCTGCCGGCGCAAGGCTTCCTGCAACGAAACCTCGTCCTGAGGCTGATCTTTACTCATAACCTGCGTAAGCAAGGTCTTCATCTGCGCCAGCTCTGCTTCGAGCTTTTGAATCTTTTCTGCATCTTCAGGATTAGAGGCCATCATTACCGGCTGCATATCATTACTTGGATTTGCTGCCATCACATCTTCATCTTCCTTTTGTTTTGCTACATTTGCATCTGCTGCTTCATCCAAAGTTTCTGTGGTAAGGATTCTAGCCTGAGAAGATACTGACTGCCCAACCTGTCCTGGCATCAGCGGTTGAAATGCCGGTGCGGTAATGGGTGCTTCCACCATACGGACACCAGTCTCCGTACCATTGGTCTTGTACTGATTCAATACCGTATTCGGCATCGGCGCCGCCTGGGACAATATATCCAGCTTTCCCCCTGTAACTGACGTTTTACCGTCCGGAGTGCTCCTCATGGTCCGATTCTTCAAGGCTGTATCGGGGGTATCTTCTTCGATGGCAGCGGTTACTTCCACCACTTCTGATCCCTTGTAGCCCATAAAGCCACCTTCACGATATTTTTTTGTGTGCAAAATAACCGCATCCCGGCCCAATTCCTCTTTAACCTGCTCCATAGCTTCCTTCATGGAAGGAGCCTTAACTACTTTAATCTGCAACTTAAATCTTCACCACCCCAAGAATTTGAATCTCTACGCTTTGTTCAATTTCCGCATGCGACAGGACGATAAGTCCCGGAACAGACCGTTCCACCAATTTGCGGAAATACAAGCGTACAGCCGGACTGGTCAGCACAATTGGTTGATAGCCCATATTGGTAAGTTTCGGCAGTTCTTCATTGAGTGCCGTAACCAGTTTCTGCATCGAATCAGGATCTAAGCTGACGTAAGAGCCATGTTCCGTACGCTGCACACCGCCCGCAATCCGATTTTCCAAAGCCGGATCCAGGGTAATACAAGGCAGGGTACCATTCTGTACATTTTGCTGCGTAATATGACGTGCCATGGCATGGCGGACATATTCGGTGAGAATCTCTGTGTCCTTTGTCGCCCGCCCATAATCGGCCAGCACTTCCAAAATCGTGCTCATATCGCGAATGGAAATCCGTTCCCGCAGGAGATTGGCCAGGACCTTTTGAATTTCTCCCACATTAAGCAAATCAGGAACCACCTCATCCACCAATGCCTGATTGGATTTTTTGAGGTTATCGATAAGGTTCTGGGTCTCCTGACGCCCCAGGATCTCATCGGCATGCTGTTTGATGACTTCCGTAAGATGCGTAGCCAATACCGATACCGCATCCACCACCGTATACCCATTCAATTCTGCCTGCTCTCGCTCGTTCTCCGGAATCCATAACGCTGGCAGTCCAAAGGCAGGTTCCGTGGTCTCGATCCCCGGAACCTCCTCAAATACAGTACCTGAGTTCATAGCCAGATAATGATCCAGCATCAATTCACCTTTGGCAATCTCAATTCCCTTCAGTTTGATGATATAGGCATTAGGCTTTATCTGGATATTATCGCGAATGCGAATCGTAGGCACGACCAGCCCTAATTCCAATGCACACTGACGGCGAATCATCACGATACGATCCAGCAAATCGCCACCTTGACCTGTATCCACCAGTGGTATCAGCGAATAACCGATTTCCAATTCCATGGGATCGACCTGCAGCAGAGAAACGATATTTTCCGGCGTGGTGGCCTTGCGTTTTTCCTGTACTTTCTTCTCTTCCTGTTTCTCCTCAGTTTTGACCTCTGTCTGCTGTTTGAGCAAACGTCCAATCACAAAGCAGAAAATAGCCAAAGCAAAGAAGGGAACCCCGGGAAGTCCCGGTACCACGGAGAAGAATACGAGTACACCGCCCAAAATAAAGAAGATGCGGTCATTATGGAACAACTGGGAAACGATATCGCTGCCCAAGTTGCCTTCAGCCCCTGCACGGGTTACGATAAGACCCGTAGCCGTGGAAATCAAGAGGGCGGGAATCTGGCTGACCAATCCCTCACCCACGGTAAGCAAAGTATAGGTTTGCAGCGCCTGTACCGCCTCCATATTGCGCTGCATCATGCCGATAACAAAACCACCGGCAATGTTGATGAGCATGATAATGATAGCCGCAATGGCATCCCCTTTGACGAACTTAGAAGCACCATCCATTGCCCCGAAGAAATCCGCCTCATGCTGAATCTTTTCACGGCGAATTTTGGCCTCCGCATCGGTGATTGCCCCCTGGTTCAGATCCGCATCAATGGACATCTGCTTACCAGGCATAGCATCCAAGGTAAAACGGGCCGATACTTCAGCCACACGTTCTGATCCCTTGGTGATAACGATAAAATTGATGGCTACCAAAATGACGAACATGATAAAGCCTACAACAGGATTACCACCGACAACGAAATTACCGAAAGCCGTAATCACCTCGCCCGCATAGCCATCCAGCAGAATCAGACGGGTTGAAGATATATTCAGCGCCAAACGAAACAAGGTGGTAATGAGCAATAAGGACGGAAATATCGATAAGTCCAAAGCTTCCTTATTATAGATTACAGACATAACCAGCAACAATGCTATGGTGATATTGAGACAAATCAGCATATCCAACAGCAATGTCGGCAACGGAATAATCATCATGACAACGATGGTGACGATAGCAATTGCTATCATGACATCACTGTATTTTTGAATGAAGCTCCCCTTGCCAAAAATGGTATTGGGAGCAGTTGCCTGTTGTGCAGCCATATTGCCTCTCCTTCAAGTATCCTTACGCCCGACGGCGGTTATTCTTCAAACGATATACATAGGCCAAAACCTCGGCCACTGCCTGATAAAGCTCTGCAGGAACAACATCCCCTACATCCACGGACGCATAGAGCGCCCGAGCCAGGGGCTTATTTTCCACGATGGGCACCCGATTGTCCCGCGCCAGAGCCTTGATACGCTGGGCCACTAAATCCTGCCCTTTTGCTACCACCAGCGGCGCCACCATCCCTTTATCATATTTCAGTGCCACGGCAAAATGCGTCGGGTTCGTCACGATGACATCGGCCTGCGGCACCTCCTGCATCATGCGGGACATGGCCATCTGACGCTGTTTCTGCTTGATTTTCCCCTTAATCTGGGGATCTCCTTCTGACTGTTTCATTTCATCCTTGACTTCCTGTTTGGACATCTTGAGGTCCTGAGTCGTTTGCCATTTCTGATACGCATAATCGATAAAACCGACAATCATAATGACCCCGATAACCTCAAAAGCCATCTTAAAGATGATATCCGAAATCTGCGCCAAACTGGTCGGTAAATCAAAATAGATAAACTGCGGCATATCCATCAAATGGTCGGATAAAAAATCATACAGGAAAAAACCAATAATTGCAATCTTCATCAGAGACTTGACCAGTTCCATCAAGGAACGCTTGGAAAAAATCCGCCCAAAACCATTGATGGGATTGAGCTTATCCAATTTGAATTCAATGGCCTCTGTATTGAAATTCAGCCCCACCTGGAACATGTTGATAGCCAGTCCGATCATCATGATGGCCAACATAATCGGTAAGGCCGTCTGTGCCAACAACTCAATAATCCCAATAAAAATACGCACTACACTTTCCGTATCCACCGTTTGATTTAAGTGGGAAAACACGTATGTAGTATAAGTTGCGATCTTATGGTAAATCGACTCCCAAAGCAGCTTGATGACAAAAAAGCCCATGAGCAGGACAAAGGCAGCACTCATATCGGTACTGCGGCCTACCTGCCCTTTTTTCTTTGCATCAGCGCGTTTTTTAGCTGTTGGTTCTTCTGTTTTATCATCCCCGGCAAAAAGCTGCAGATCAAAAACAAAAGAAGTTCTATTGCAGGGCTTCCAACGCAAGGGTGATATTTCCATACATTTCATTAAACAACACATCCAGAAATAAGACGTAAAAAGGCAGCACCATGGTAAGAATCAGCATCGCCACCGTCAGCTGCATCGGGATGCCCACAACGAAGATATTCATCTGGGGCATAGTACGCGCCAATATTCCTAAACCAACATTAGTCAGCAAAATAGCGAAAGTCACCGGCATGGCGATTTTCATGCCTGTAAAAAAAATCCCCGTCGTAAAGCGCGCAATAAGCAACGGTAAGGATTGATCCGGATTGGCTCCCAGTAAAGGAACCAGCTTAAAACTTTCAAATAATGCCGTTATGATCATATGATGCCCATTCGTCACCACAAAAACGATTATCGCCAAATTATAAAGAAAACTTCCGATAAGCGGCATCTGCTGACCGGAAGTCGGATCCATTACGTTTACAACGGCAAAACCAGACTGCATATCCATAACCTTACCGGCCATGGTAATTGCAGCAAAGGAAATATAAGCCACAAACCCAATTAACCAACCTACAAAAAGCTCACTGAGCACGGACCCCATATAGCCCAAAACCGTGGCTGGCGCCACCACTTCCTGTAAATTATCCACCACAGGATAAAGGACTAACGCAAAAGCAAAAGATGCCGCTGCCCGAAAGTATACAGGAATATTCAAACTCCCAAAGAACGGAGAAATCACGAATATACCACTGACCCGGGTAAGCAGAAGCATGAAGACCGCTGCATGTCCCTGCAGGAATTCAAAAAAATCCATAACCTGCTCCTATCAGCCGATATAACCGGGCAAGTTAACCAGAATATTGGTCAGATATTCCGTCATGATACGCAACATCCATGGGCCAAAAATGAGAATTGCCACAAATACAGCAATAATCTTCGGAATAAACGCCAAGGTCTGCTCCTGAATGGAGGTGGTCGCTTGAAAGACGCTGACCATCAAACCGACTATAAGCCCCAGACCAAGCATTGGGGCTGCCACAATCATCACAATGAACAGTGCTTCCTGCCCCAGTTGTACAACCAAATCACCTGACATATGCACCCGCTCCTTAGTTCTGTCTGTCAGCATAACTGCTACTTGAAACTGACAATCAACGATTTTATTAGCAGATGCCAGCCATCTACCATGACGAAAAGCAAGATCTTAAAGGGCAGGGATATCATTACCGGAGGTAACATCATCATGCCCATCGACATCAATGTACTGGCCACAATCATATCAATGACAATAAACGGCACATAAATCATAAACCCGATTTGAAAGGCCGTCTTGAGTTCACTGATGACAAAAGCAGGAATCAAAGTAAATGTAGACACATCATCCTGGGTATCCGGGCGTTCATCGTCAGCCAAATTAACAAACAACGCTAAATCGGATTCGCGGGTCTGCTTGAACATAAACTCCCGAATCGGCGCTACCACGTTCGTAATTGCCTCTTCCTGGGAAATCTGTCCTGCCATATAAGGCTGAATGCCGTTTTCATTGGCCTGACTCCAATAAGGAGACATGATATAAAAGGTCAAGAACAACGACAAGGCGATAACTACCTGATTCGGCGGCACATTCTGGGTTGACAGAGCATTGCGTAAGAAACCGATGACCACAACAATACGCACAAAAGAGGTTGTCATAATCAGGATGCCCGGCGCCAACGATAAGATCGTCAGCAAGGCCATAACCTGCAGCGTCACCGCTACATCCTGCGGCTTATTGGAGGCCCCCACATCCACATTTACCGACGGTATAAGCGGTGCAGCTAACGCAGCTCCTTGTGCCATAAACAGCAGGAGAACCAATCCTCCTAACATGATAAAGACATTTCGGCGGTTCAACTGCCCACAACTCCTTCTTTAATAGCTTTGCACTTCATTTACGGAATAACGGTGGCACCTTTTGGACAAGGCCGGCCAACGTACCAAACTGTTGGGAAAACATATCCGGCATCTTACCAAAAGCCAAATCTTCCCGATGCAAACGATCAATTTCATCGGGATCCGTTATCTCGGTCAAAAGGGTAATGGAATGCTCCGTAACCCCTAACATAAACACCCGGCCACTCATCTCAATCACACATACCGAACGATTTGGCCCCAAGGGCAAATGAGATAATATCCTGCCTCCATAGCCCAATTTTTGCTGTGCAAACTTGCCGCCCAAAAAGCGAGCAGCAAAATAAGCCAGCCCTACTACAAAAACAAAAATAGCAAAGAGGCTGACCAAGTAAGCAATTGTTGACCACCAGGAAATCGACGTTGGCCGCGGATCCGTATTCTCATAGCCAGCCAGATACCCACCCTTGGCAGCCTCATCGGCTGCCAAGGCAGGTTCTGCCAAGATCAATAATAGGAATATCCCCACGAAACACGTCAGAAAAACACTTTTTCTTTCCATCAGCCCACTGCTTTACGGACAGCCTCCAATACACGATCTGCCTGGAAGGGTTTTACAATGAAGTCGCGAGCACCAGCCTGAATGGCTTCAATAACCATTGCCTGCTGACCCATAGCGCTGCACATAACGATTTTCGCATTCGGATCAACCTTCTTGATTTCCTTAACGGCACTGATGCCATCCATTTCCGGCATGGTGATATCCATGGTTACAAGATCCGGCTTCAGTTCTTGATATTTCTCCAAAGCCTTCATCCCATTTTCTGCCTCACCAACGATTTCGTAACCATTCTTGGACAGAATATCTTTAACCATCATTCTCATAAATGCCGCATCATCAACGACCAATACTCTTACTGCCATGTTCCATCTCTCCTCATCTTAAAAAACATCTGACTTGATTCAACATTTTTTTATTATATAAGAAAGTCTTGTTTTAGACAAGAGCTTCCCTTTACCCAAAATTCGTCACTGCAGCTTCGCTGCCCGTTCTGCAGGACTGGCAATCTCCGTAATGCGCACGCCGAAGTTTTCATCGATAACCACCACTTCGCCTTTTGCCAAGAATTTGCCATTCACATTGATATCTACGGGTTCACCAGCCAGTTTATCCAGTTCCACGATAGACCCATTGGTCAATTCCAATATATCCTTGATGGACTTATTGGTGCGTCCTAACTCCACCGTCACCGACAATGGAACATCCAGGATAAGACCAATATTTGCATCATTTACCTGAACTGGCTGCATATTAAGCGGTGTGAACTGAGCAGGCTGTACCGGCACATTGGCTGCCATTCCCTGCATAGGCATACCACCATAACCATATCCCCCTGCTGCCGGTGGCGGCGCCATAACAGGTGGCGCCATTTGCTGAGCAGGCGCTGGTGCAGGCGGAGCAACGGGTGCTGCAGGAGCCGCTGGCGGGGGTGGTGCTGGTGCAGGTGCTGGCTCCGACTCAGGCTCTTCTGCCGAACCATTGGTCAGGGACTCCACCATCTCCTTGGCCACTTCCACGGGCAGGATCTGCATGATTTCACTATCAATCAAGCCATCGACTTCCATGCGGAAGGATGTGCAGACGATAGGATCTGTCTTTCCCAGTGCCTCAGAAACCTTATCCTCATTGCCAAAATCAATAAGATTTACCTTAGGCGGCGAAATGTCGATTTTTTTATTGAACATGGTGGACAAAGATGTAGCCACAGTCCCCATCATCTGGTTCATGGACTCGCCCACCGCACTCATGGCAATCTCGTTGATTTCTGTATCCGGATTGGTGCCATCACCACCCATCATCAAATCAGCGATAATTGCAGCATCCTGAGCCTGGATAGCCAACACATTATTGCCATCAATACCTATGGTGTAACCAACCTCTACAATCAAGTAGGGCATGGGGTACTGTTCCTGAATGATATTCATGGAAGAAACCGACACCGTCGGCGTGGTGATATTCACCTTATGCCCTAAGAGCACTGAAAGTGTCGTTGCAGCACTGCCCATGGAGATATTGCCAATCTCTCCTAAAGCATCCTTCTCCACATCCGTAAGTATATCATCAAACTGAGATGAACTACTGTCGGAGCCTGTTGCGGCTTCGGCTGATGCCTCTGCCGGTGCTTCGGACTCTCCCGCTGGTGCTGGACTGTCGTCTGCTGCTGGTATCCCACCGCCATTAAGCAAGGCGTCAATCTCCTCTTGCGAGATCATATCGTCACTCATCAGTATTTTCATCTCCTTCGTTTATAATTTTGGTAATTTGTACTGCCATCTTTTTACCCGATTTACCCGGACGACTATAAAACTTTGGCCGTTTGCCTACCAAACACAGTAAATTATCATTCACCCGGGTATCCATCTGTAAAACATCTCCAAATCCCAGTGTTAAAAATTCGTGAATCGTAAGATGCAACTCACCCAATTGTACCACGAAGGGTACCTGCGTACGTTCAATCTTCTTCTGCAGGAGTTTAACCTGCTCTGGATCATCATCTCTGGATACGGATGATGCCACCCAGAAGGTTGTGGTAAGTTTAGACATTACCGGCTCGAGGACCAGATAGGGAATACAGATATTCATCATCCCTTCGACCTCACCCACCTTCATCTGGATGGTAACGATGACCACCATATCACTAGGTGGCACAATCTGGGTAAACTGCGGATTAGACTCCATTGCCTCCAATGCGGGGAAGAATTCCACCACATTCATCCAAGCTTCCTTCAAATGCCCCAAAGCCGTATTGATAAAACGCTGTACCACCACGTCCTCAATTTCTGTGAGTACGCGGGGCTTTATCCCGACCCGGCCTTCGCCGCCAAATACGCGGTCAATAAAGGCAAAGGCAATCTCCGTATTAATCTCCATGATGATGTTGCCCTTGAGCGGTGGAACAGCCACAATGCTGATAACCGATGGATTTGCCAGTGACTGGACAAATTCCTGATAGGTCAGCTGTTCTACCGAAGCCACCTCCACATTTACCAGTGTGCGTAAATGGGTGGATAAATAAGTATTCAAGAGCCTGGAAAAACTCTCATGGAGCATAAAGAGCGTTCGTATCTGGTCCTTGGAAAATTTATCTGGTCGTTTGAAGTCGTATGTCTTGACTTTCCTCTGTTCTTCGTCCGCTTTGACTTCTTCTGCCGATACGGTTCCGTCTGATAGTGCGGAAAGCAGTTTATCTATCTCAGATTGAGATAGTACTTCATCTGCCAATCTTACGCCCTCCTCCCTGCTAGATTATAAACACGTTTACTGAAGCAGGAAGCTTGTAATATACACATCATACACAGAACCAGGCCCCAGCTTGGTGTTAAGCTCATCCTTAATCTTCTTTTTCAATTCATCCTGGCGATTGGCATCGAATTCATCGAGTTTCGCGCTCCGGAGAATCTGCATCGTCGTATCGAGAATCTTCGTCTCGGCTTCAGGGAGCAGTGCCCCTTCTTCCGTCAGATTACTCTTCTTGCCGGGGTTCATTTCCAAAACAATCCCCGCTTTTAAGAATTTACCGGCTTTCTGGCCACCGACATTGACCAATATACCTTCTTTAGCATCACCCAGTTTAATAAACTTACCAGGATCATGATGCTCATTTACCTGTTCTGTGGCTGTATCGGCCATCATCTTGGTCGTTATAAAGAACGAGATGCCACCGGCTAATACCAGGCCTATCAGAACAAGCACAACCACAAGAACAATTGGCGATTTCTTTTTAGGTGCTTCCTCCGCCACTTCTTCTGTGTCTTTTTCTTCGTCAGCCATAGGTTTATCCCTCCATAAAAAGTTACTATCCCATTATACCAGCTGATAAGGACTTGTCCACATCAAAATTGATGGAGTGCTCGACGGTACTTCATAACCCGGCGGACAATCTCATCCATCGGTTCTTCTACAATGAACTTTTTTCCATTGGTCAGTGTTATAACCGTGTCCGGCGTTTCCTCTATCGTTTCTATTATTTCGGCATTAAGCACAAATTCTCCTTTTTTATTTGTCTGCGAATTAAACTTTGTCAGTTTAATCATATGTTTCCATCCCCCTTACATCCTTAGTACAACTTCTTATTCTTCTAATTTTCGTCATAGATTGGCCTTTTTCCTTTTTTAAAGGGAAAGTTTCTAAAGAAAATAAAAAAATCTACCTGTTAAACAAGGAAAGGCCGATGCGTTGCCGCACCGGCCACAACAAATTATAGATTTATCGTTTCATGTTAATAAGAGTTTCCAACATCTCATCACCCACAGTAATGATTTTTGAATTGGATTGGAAACCACGCTGCGTAACAATCATATCAGAAAATTCGTTAGCAATATCTACATTAGACATTTCTAATGCACTAGGCGTTATCGAACAACCTAAATCAGCCGCTGTCTTGACATTGGGCGTCCCTGAGTTATTAGATACTTGATACAGACTGTTTCCCGTTTTTTCCAAACCAGAAGCATTGGTAAACTGAGCAATAGCCACTTGGGCTTCCTGTTGCTTCACCCCATTGGTATATGTACCAGTAATAATCCCGGAACTATCTACAGCAACGGTCTTTAACGTACCAGCGGCATTACCATCTGTAGTGGCATTAACCGTGTTGCTGCCAGCATATTGCGTAAGGCCGGCCAGATTCAACGTTACGGTCTGATCTGCTTCACCATTGGTGTAAGTAAGCGCTAATGTTCCTGTTCCAGAAACATACTTACCGCTGGTATCAAAAACCAAATCAGATTTTGTCAACGACACAGAAGTAGTAGAACCATCCAGTTCATTGATTGTAGCCGCATCACTACCACCTTTTAAACTCAACTGCCATCTATTTTCAGCTACTTTTGTCAAAAGCACAGGAACCGAATGAGCAGCACCTTCACTACCATAAACATTGACTGTAGTTGTTACCGAAGGATAGAATGTATCCCCTGTCGTATAGGTTTGGCCATTTAATGCGGTAAGTGTCGTACTAGAACTTGTATCGCTACTTACCGTCACTACCGAAACCGAAGACACGGTTTTCCCGTTATTTATAAAGGTCCCCGGATCAGAACGCGTAACCGACTGCACAGTTGCAGTTGATGTTTTGGTAAAAGAAGTTCCTAATGTAGCAGACGTTCCATTGCCCAATGTAGATGTATGGGTAGTGCCATCTGAATCCACTGCGGTAACAGTTGCCCCTCCTGCGGCAGTTCCAGTAGCAGTTCCAGAATCAATTACCAGCGAAATCGTGAAAGAATCTCCATCTGCCCACGTTCCATTGGAAGGAGTGGGAACCGTAACACTAGAAATACCATCCGATGGGTCTGAAAAAGTCAAGGTCACCGTCCCATCAGGATTAGATGTTACGCCATTATCGGCAATCGTTTTGGTCTTTGAATACGTACCACCAGCTGTATATGTACCACTGGTTAACCCCGTAATTGCAATTGTTCCCGTTGTTCCACCATTAATCTGCCTATAGCCTGAGCCAGAAGTGGATATATTATCTGCTATATTAAAAGACAAGTCTACCGTTCCTGTCGTAGTAGCCGTAAGACTTTTTACATCGCCAGTCCAAATATCACCTGCAGCCTGCCCTGTAGTAAATGTTTTTCCTGAACTAGCAACCTCCGTGGTCCCATCACTTAAAGCAACCGTAATCTTACCTTCTGCATTTGTCGGCGAATAGGAGGTGGTTGTTTCCGATGTACCATCTGTATAGTTTACCAAGACGTTGCCAATTTCATAACTTGCTGTATCTGCCTTCATATTATTCGCATAAGTAGCTACTGACGAAGTCTTTGATGCCATGGATTTCCCTGCCGCAATCTGAATATTGCTGGTCGGACCTGTCGTTGTCAAATTGCCATCACTAGCCATCCAGCCTTGGACAAAAAGTCCACTGCCGGGTAAAACATAATTACCTTCCGCATCAAACTCAAAAGCACCATCACGGGTATAATAGGTATCATTCCCCTGTTTTACAATAAATAAACCATTTCCTGCTAAAGCCAAATCCGTATTTTTCCCAGTGGATTGCGCCGTACCATCCGTAAACAACAAATCAACACTTGCCACACCTGTACCAAGGCCAATCTGCTTGGGATTCGTCCCTCCCGTGTTTCCTGTAGGCGCCGAAGCGGCAGACGAAGTTTGGCTCAACGTATCCGCAAAGGTTACACGACTAGACTTAAATCCTGTAGTATTTACATTAGCAATATTATTGCCAATAACATCCATTCTCGTTTGATGTCCCTTTAAGCCCGAAACACCCGAAAAAAGCGAACGCATCATAATGAATCGACATCCTTTCCTTACATAAAAACTCTTCTCTTATGATGCAGCCATCAAAATTTATATGAGATACCTCTATCATTCCGTATCTCCAAGTCTCTTCAGGAGCTTGCAACCCCTATCAGTCCAACTCTTAAATGATTGCTGCACTATCAATATTCGTGATTATATTATCTTTTCCCTGCATTTTCTCCAAAGCGGTAATTACCGTGCGGTTAGCTACGCTGACTACCAGCGCCACATCCTGCATGTAAATTAGGGATTCCCTCGCTCCCTTTTGGGCCAGTTTGTCAACAGCCGACTGCAAACGAGTCAAATCTTCATGATTCAGATTTATATTTCTTTGCTGCAAACGATTCTGTGCATGTGCCGAAAAGATAAGGTCCTGACTTTCCGCCAATTCTTTCTTTTTCGCACTTTGCAGAAAATCCTGGAAGCAAAGCTGACTCACTTTATGCGAAGATACAGCATTTGACAAAATGGATGTTCGTCCTTGAAGCGGAAGGATTGGTTGCATAATGACTCTCCTCCCTTATTCGCCAAAGATCAATCAGCGCTCCTATGCACCTTCACCAATGCGGATAATATCACCAATAGCCACCTTATACGTATGACCATTTGCGCTGGCTACAATGGTTGGTGAACCATCGGAGATACTTACCCCGGTAACCTGTCCTTCCAATTTAGTAGTGTTCGTCGTGGTATTGCCATCCGCATCAGTACTCTTATTATCAACCGTCCACTGAATATCCTTGCCAATCATATTGCTGAGCTGTCCTACCAACACAGAAGTGTCGATATTGCTGACCAATTTGGATACATCCCCTAATCCCTCAGCCACATTCGTCATCTGTTCCAAAGCAGAGAACTGAGCCAACTGGGCCAGATATTCACCGTTATCCTGAGGATCCAAAGGATCCTGATACTTCATTTGCGTAACCAGCAATTGCAAGAATGCATCTTTTCCTAAAGCACTATTATCCTTGTTGGCCTGAGTCTGACTGGCTTGATAATTTTCTACAGTCTGGGTTACGCCATCCACCGTAATGGTATTCAATGAATTTGCCATATTTTCACCTTCCCTTATTAAATGCGATAATCGACTCCGTCAGCAACCTCTGTCGTACTATCCTGTGTATTAACGATTGTATCGGTATCTTCCCCATAATCATCCATATTCCCTATGTTCCGAATGCTGCTGCCATGCTGCTGATTCTGCTGCCATTCCTGCTGTCCCTCTCCCTGGGGCAGCTGCCCGTCGGTAAACCCGGCATAGACATCCACATTATCCACCTTAAGGCCCTGATTATTGAGTTCCTGTTTAAGCTGCACCAACGTATTTTCAATAATGGCTCGCACTTGAGCATTATCACTGTGGAAGGATGCATTAACTGCACCATTGGCAGAAACTGAAACCTTCAGGGTAAGTTCACCCAAATGATCCGGGTGAAGTTTGATGACCATCTGCGTATCTTCGCCACGGCGCAACAGCCTTGCTTGTTCGACAATCTGGCGGGGAACATTGAAATCATCCCGTACTTGCTGTGATTGACCGATATTATCCGTTCCCCTCGTACCATTCAAACTCTCATTGAGATTTTGCTGGAACATGGTAACGGACTCACTATTGGTTGAAGCTTGCTTAGGTGCTGGTGCTTTATCGCCCACAGCTTCTTCCGTTAATTGCTCAACAGCCTTCCCCTCTTCAGTAACCACCGTTTCCATCATGGCTGAAAATGATTGATTCTGCTGAAACGAACTTCCCTGTCGTGAATCCTGCTGCATATTGGTATTATCAGCCGCTACCGGTATCGTATCACCCAGCGCCTTCCCATTTAACAGGGAATCATTTCCCACTTGTCCAGCTTCTTTACGCACATTCAGCTGCACAGTCTCTTCCTTAGGAAGCATTACACGGCTTACAGCCCCTGATGTTGCTGAATCATTCACCCGTTCAGCAGCCCCGGACGTCATCGTCCCTTCATTCTGCTCCAAAGGCATTATTTTCTTGCCCGCAATGCTCGCCTCATTATCATCCGGTACTGCCAATGCTAAACCATCGCTCTTCATTGGCACCATTTGCGTATCAGCTTGCAAAGACTTAGGGATTTGACCGCCTTGGATAACCGCCGCTTTATCTTCTCCCTGAGCGGTATTTACCTGTTTATCCGGCTGTTCAAAAAGCTGCTGGGCAAGTCTGTAATCATTCAATTGAGCATCCAACAAGGTGGCAGGCTTCTCCCCTTGCAGGAAATCCATTCCTTGCCCCTGTATCTGCTGCTGATTAAGCATATTGGATGGTAGATTATCTGACGACACCATCTTAACCTGTCGCCCCGAAAGCATTGCCAAAAAATTATCATTTCTTTGTGCTTCCTCTGCTGACTGGGGCAATAAACTCTGCAAATTGATTCTTGACGCAATTTCTGGCTGTTGCGTTTCTTCTTTCGCAGACAGCAGCGACGATATATTTCCCTGCTGTTCTACCTCATGCCCAGCCAATATCTTCAAAGGCACTAACTCTTCAGCTGATGCTGCTAACGAAGATACAAATTTACTAGTTGCAGGTATAGACGGTACTGTCGCTGCAGGCGATACTGACTGTGGTGATACAGATTCCTCAACCGTCGCTGCAGGTGATACTGACTGCGATAATACGGATTCCTTAACTGTCGCTGTCAGCGATGCCCGCTCCGGAGATACCTTTTCGTCAATCAACGCCATCCCTGAAAGCTTTTGTTGTGGTATCGTCTCCTCAGATAGCACCGCGTTTAAGGGTTCAATTTCTTTCTCGTCCCCTAAAGCATTTTTTACTTCCGGGAAGAAGTTCAACACTACTGCCTGAGTTGCCAGCTTTCCAAGCTCCTGATCCTCAGCATTTGTGACTTCGGCCTTCTGTACGGCCTTTCCGGCTTTACCATTTTTACCTGTCTGCTGCTTATCCGGCAAGTTAACATCCATGTCTTCTGACACATCGTCTTTTATATCTGCTTCCTTAGCATAAACAATTCCTTGCCTATTTCCCTGTTCATCCACTGGTGATTTTGTCAATTTTCCAACAGAATCTTCTCCTGCTTTTCCCAAGACTTCACCAAAGGATTCCTTCGACACATCTTTAGCGGACTTACTCACATCCCTGATAAGTTGTCCCTTGCCTGTAGCCGATACTTTAGGAGAAATAGTCATTACATTTGTTGCATTCACCCCATCACCTCCTCTTCATGTTATTTATCGGTAAAAAGTGCCATTTCCTTAAATAAAAAATTCCCTACCTTGTTTTCCGTAGGGAATTTTATGCTGCATCTTATCCAACCGATTTTCTCAACTATACATACACAATAAATCTATTTTATTGCTCCTGCTCAGTCTGTCCTTCCTGCCGGGCTTTTTCCTCCAACATCTTGCGGACATCATCTTCCGTGTTTACTTCTTTTTTCGTTCCGGCATACATAATGCGGGTTATCCTGGCGGTCTTGCCCTCATCAAATTCCGTCATGATTTTGGCGACCACTGCTTCATCCATACGCTGCATAATCGCAATGCACATATCGTCATCCAACTCATCCATGGCTTTGGCAGCGTCTTTCGGTTTCATCTGATTATAAAGCCGGGCCAGCTTAGAAACACGCTTTTTCTCCTCCGCCTCCCGCTGTTTCATCTGTTTTTCGATTTCCTCTTTGGTAATCACCATTTTCTTGGCATCTTTTTTATCCTTATCATCATTTTGCGCTTCTTTGTCCTTATCCGGCTTTACATCTTCCACCGGCTTCTTATCCATCTCTTCCTCACTTGGAGCTGGACGTACAAAGTACTCACCAATCACAGGCAGGTCATAGAGCTTTAACTGTTTGTTGGCTTCCTGGGTATCAATAAGCTGCAGATACACCCCCAGAGCAAAACCACCTACAATCAGTATAAATAGCAGGAAGAGCACTAATAGCACTTTCACTATTTTACCACTGGTCTTCTTTTTCTTCTTCGCTGCCATTTTCCTACCCGCCTTTATCTTTTATCTGTAAATATCCAGTACCTTGCTGACATAATTCTGCGTTTCCCTATACGGAGGAACTCCGCCATAATCTTTTACCGCACCGGGACCGGCATTATATGCTGCCACAGCTTTCCGCAAGTCACCGCCAAAGGTATCCAGCATCTGCCGCAAATACTTAGCGCCGCCTTCGATATTCTGCTGCTTGTTGTAGGGATCAACGCCCAGTGACGCCGCTGTATCCGGCATCAGCTGCATAACACCAACAGCTCCCACCGGGGAAACCGCCTCTTGATTACCGTTGGATTCCACCTCAGCCACAGCCGCCACGAGTTTTGGATCGACTTTGTACTTTCTCGCTGCTGCCTCAATCATTGTGCTGAGATTCTGATCCGCTAGTGGCAGATCAGCCAACACCTTGTCCTGGATCTTCTGCGACTGTTCCGTTTGCTTTACCGATGAGCTCTGCCTTTGCTTCCCTGCTGCAGCCGTCTTATCTGCTTCCTGAATACCAGCCGTTCCCGTAAGCCCTAAGGACTTTTGTATCTCCTTTTCCAATTTCTGGGAAAAACCTAAACCGGGAATATTTCCTGGCATACCAAACTGCTCCTGCAGCTGGGCAATCCTTCCCTGCACCTGACGTACGCCGGTTAAATCCATCATGACGCTGTTCCTTCCCTTCTCCGCCGCATGGTGAGCTGCAGGCCAATCTCATCCAGCATTTTCTGCTCTTCCTGCAGAGCCTCCGCCTGATATTCCTGCCAACGGCGTTCCTTCAACTGCTCTATACTCTTCAGGTAACTCATTACTTCCATCAAGGCTTTCAGCTTTTTCTGCTTTTCGGCCTTCATCTGCAACAGGATTCCCTGCTGCATTTCAATCTGTTCCCGCTTCCAGGCAAAAAAACTATTGAAGGTCATCAGCCTGCCTACGGTAACCCGAATGCCTTCCTTAGAAAGAGCATCATAATCCTGCTGTCCCTTCTGCATTTCTGCCAACAAAGTATTAAGCCCCTCCCGGGCTTCCTCCACCTTACGGGAGGCATCCGCAAAGTCACGCTCGGCATCATCTTTCTTGCGCCGGGTGACCCTTAAGAGGGTTTCCAGCTGAAACTTAAACTTCTTCATGGCCTATCACCCGGAAATCCCGATTAATTTCTTTTCGGTTTCCTCATAGGAATCCACTTCATAAATTCCCTGACAGAGAAATTCATTTATGGCATCAATCTTTTGAATGGACTCGTCAATCTTAGCACTGGAGCCCTTCACATAAGCACCAATATGAATGAGGTCCTCTGCGTCCCGGTACACCGCCATAAGCTGCCGCATCTGCTGGGCTGCTTTCAAATGTTCCGGTGATACTACTTCATTCATAACACGGCTGACGCTGGGCATGATGTCAATGGCGGGGAAGTGATTCTGCGCCGCAATATTGCGGGAGAGCACGATATGCCCGTCCAGAATGGAGCGCACCGCATCGGCAATGGGCTCGTTCATATCGTCACCATCAACCAGCACCGTGTAGATGCCCGTAATGGAACCGGTGGAATTTGTTCCCGCCCGCTCCAACAGCCTTGGCAGCATGGCAAAAACCGAAGGCGTGTACCCACGGGTAGCCGGCGGCTCCCCAATGGTCAACCCGACTTCGCGCTGTGCCATGGCAAAGCGGGTAACCGAATCCATCATCAAGATGACTTTGCGTCCCTGGTCGCGGAAGTATTCCGCAATGGCCGTGGCCGTCATGGCGCCCTTGATGCGCACCAGTGCGGGCTGGTCAGATGTAGCCACCACCACCACGGAGCGCTTCATGCCTTCTTCGCCCAAATCGCGCTCGATAAAGTCACGCACCTCACGGCCACGTTCCCCTACCAGAGCGATAACACTGATATCTGCTTCGGTATTTCGGGCTATCATGGAAAGAAGGGTGGATTTACCCACCCCGGAACCAGCCATAATACCGATACGCTGTCCCTCGCCCATGGTGATAAGGCCATCAATAGCCCGCACCCCTACATAAAGACTGTCGTGGATACGAGGCCGCGACAGCGGATGCGGTGGGTCAGCGTTAAGACCATACTCCGTCTTGCAAAGGATGGGGCCCTTGCCATCAATGGGATTGCCCAATCCGTCCAAGACACGGCCCAGCAGTTCTTCGCCCACCCGGACATTCAGCATTCTCTGGGCGGCAGTCACTTCACAGCCCGGGCCAATGCCCTGCATCTCACCGACAGGCATCAGCATGACATAGCCCTCACGGAA
>NZ_JAILPX010000009.1 GCF_024699275.1 Selenomonas sp. | reverse complement strand
CAGGTGGAAATCCAAAACGTGGTCAAGAATAGCGATAAGCCGGTAAAAATCGGGTCAACGGTGGTTATCAACATGTAACGGTATCAAGGGCAGGGGAAAACATGAGTGGCAGAAAAATGTCAGAAAAACTGCATAAAGCAGTGGGGACACTCATGTTGGCAGCCTGTGTCTGGGGGCCTATGGGGATGGGCATTGCCCAGGCGGATGTGGAAGATACGGTTGTCGTTCCCGACCGCATTATGCTGATTAAGGAAGGCGCCCATCAGGGAGGACGGGAGCTGAATATCCAGGGCAGAGGGAAAAGTCCCATATTGGTTTATGGCGGGGCCTATAATCCTGTTCTTGGACCTCAAAAGACAGTAAATATGGATGGCACTAATTCTTTTGTGGATATTTATGGTGGCTACCATGATGATCCGGGAATTAATGTGACCAACAATATCGTCAATGTGGATACTGGCAATACTGGCTGGATTATTTATGATGACTTGCGAAAGGTGCAGGATAGCGAGCATTACACGAAGCTATTGCTTAACGATACTTCTGCTTATCATGAGCTGCCGATGAATGTTATTGCCGGCAGTGCCAAACGGGGCGAGGTCAGTGGCAATGTCATAAATCTCAACGGGGGGACGTTGGGGAACTATGTGATTGCAGCTGAAACCAGGGCTGGCGCTGATGATGTATCAGAGAGACTCCATGACAACGTCATCAACATCAACGGGAATATGGATTTACTTACGGCCAAAATCTACGGAGCGGCTCTGTTTGACGACAGCGACCGCAGCCGCACGCCCTTTATGGGCACCAATAACACTTTGAACAGCTATGTAAAAAATGTAGTAGTGGGAGAACTGGCGGGATTTAATACTTATAACATTCATGTGCCAGTGGAAGCCTCAGCAGGCGATACCATGATAACGGTGTCCGGGGGAACGGTCACCAATATTAGTGCCAGCACCGTCAAGGGGATTTTGGACAAGACTGGCAGCCTGCCCATTGGCTCTACCGTAAATCTGTTGCTGAATAACAGCGGCGTTACGGACGGACAGGGAACGTCCTATCAGGGGATTCATGGGGATTCTGGTATGGCACTGGGGGATATCAATGGCAGAATGTACGAGCTTCAGGTGCGCAGGGCAGATGCCAATCGGGTGATTTTGCATTTAGCCGGGGTCAGGAGATTGTATCCCCAGACCAAAAATCTTGTGCAGCACAAGGTGCCCACCCTTATCAATCGTGGGGCGGATTTTTTGGCAGGGGGAGCGGCCGATAGTGCCCAAGTGTCAGGGGCTCAGGTCTATACGCCCTTCTTTGCTGCCTCCCATAGCGCCATGCGCCATACCACCGGTTCTTATGTGGACATGCGGGGGTATAGCATGGTGTTGGGCATGTCCCGGAAAATCGAAAAGCCTGACCGGCAGACCTTAATTGCGCCGGTGGTGGAATATGGCAAAGGAAGCTACAATTCCTATATGGATGATGGCACCCACGGATGGGGCGGCACCAGCTATTGGGGAATAGGTCTGGTGTGCCGCAATACCTTTAAGGATGGGCGCTTCTATGAAGCCAGCCTGCGGGGCGGCCAGCTGCGCAGTGATTACAGCAGCCATGATTACCGCTTCAACGGGCAAAAGACCAGCGAGCATTTTGACTCCTCCAGCGTTTACGGTGGCTTCCATCTGGGGCTGGGCCGGGAGGTCAGCTGGCATCCCCGGCATAAGTTCACCTGGTATGGCAAGTATTTCTATACCTACAACGGGTCGGAATCCTATCGCCTGCGCAATGGTCAGGAATATACCAACAGCGCTGTGCACAGCCATCGCCTGCGGTTGGGGATTAGGGATGCGTACGCCATCAATGAAAAGAACAAGGCTTACATGGGCCTTGCCTGGGAACATGAGTTTGACGGTTCAGCCTATGCAGAACATGACGGCATGAGAACTGACTCACCCACCATTCGGGGAGACAGTTATATGCTGGAACTGGGCTGGGTGATAAAGCCCTATGGGGATGATAAACTGAGCTTTGATATCTCCGCCACCGGCTGGCTGGGAAGACAGCGGGGCATCACCGGCAGATTCGGCATCAACTGGATGTTCTGAAAAAATTGGTAAAAAAAACGGAAAAAATTAAAAAGGGGGTTTACAAGCCCCCGGCAATGTAGTATTATATTATTTGTTCGGGACGTAGCGCAGTTTGGTAGCGCGCTTCCTTGGGGTGGAAGAGGTCGTGGGTTCAAATCCCGTCGTTCCGACCATTTAGTAAATTGAGAGCTGTTCTTTGGAACGGCTCTTTTTGTTTAATAAACCATGTGAGGAGTAAGCATCAATGAGTATTTTGAACGTTTCCCATTTATCCCACAGCTATGGCGGCCGGGAGATTTTTGAGGACGTTAGTTTCCGTCTGCTGAAGGGTGAGCATGTGGCACTGGTGGGTGCCAATGGTGAAGGCAAGTCCACCTTCCTTTCCATCATCACCGGCCAACTGACGCCGGATGCCGGCACCGTGGAATGGGCACGGCGGGTGAAGGTGGGCTATCTTGACCAGCACGCCGTGTTAAAGCCCGGCATGACCATCCGCGACACCCTGCGCACGGCCTTTGACGATATGGTGCAGGCGGAGCAGGAAATGCTGGCGGCCTACGACAAGATGGGCGATGCCACGCCGGAAGAAATGGACGCCCTGATGCGGGATGTGGGCGATATTCAGGATATGCTCGAAGCAGGCAGCTATTACACCATTGATGCCCGCATTGAGGAAGTATCCGGCGGCCTTGGTTTGCGGGATATCGGCCTTGACAAGAAGGTTGATGAACTTTCCGGCGGTCAGCGCACGAAAGTCCTGCTTACGAAACTTCTGCTGCAGAATCCCGAAATCCTTATCTTGGACGAGCCGACCAACTACCTTGATGTGGAGCACATCAACTGGCTTAAAAATTACCTGACCAATTACGAGAATGCCTTTATCCTCGTATCCCATGATGTGCCGTTCCTCAATGCCGTAACCAATGTGATTTATCATGTGGACAATCTCCATCTCGACCGTTATACGGGCAGCTATGAGAAGTTCGAGGAAATGGCGGCGTTAAAGCGCAAGCAGGAGGAAGCTGCCTACGAGCGCCAGCAGGCGGAAATCAAGAAGGAGCAGGACTTTATCCAGCGCAA
>NZ_JAILPX010000005.1 GCF_024699275.1 Selenomonas sp. | reverse complement strand
CGCCATGCCTGCGTATCGGGCCGTTTATGACTGCCTGTCAGCTGGTGAAGGCTTGAGCCGCGGGGAAATCGGCAAGGCTCTGTCGGACTATAAAGCAGATTTGCCCCAGATTTTGGACAAGCTCTGCCAGTATGGAATTCTATCTAAGGAATATCAGGCAGGCAAGCGGGAAAAAGCCCGCTATGAGAAATTTGCCCAGCTGCTTGCCGAGGTTACGCTGGAACTGCTAGCGGAGTTCCGACGCAAGAAGGCCCAGCAGCATTTGCTGGAGGTGCTGTCGGCAACGGAGCAAGGGCAGCTTGATTTTGCCGCGTTAAAGGCACAGAAGATAAGCTCTGCTACAATCAATAATCTGGCCGAAGCCGGGCTTATCCAAATCCGTCAGCGGCGGGTACTTAGGGACAGCTACAAAGGCACGGAATTGACATGTCAACCGCACATAAATTTGACCCTTGACCAGAATAAAGCCATTGACGCCATGACGCCATTCCTCAGCGAAGCGAAACATCACGGTTTCCTGCTCAAAGGGGTCACGGGCAGCGGCAAGACGCAGGTCTATATCGAAATGGCCAAAAAGACTCGGGCCTTGGGGCGTCAGGTAGTGGTGCTGGTGCCGGAAATCGCTTTGACCGGTCAGGTGGTGCTGGCCTTTAAGGCGTATTTCCCGGATGACATTGTGGTGATGCACAGCCGCCTGTCCTTGTCTGAACGTAATGATGCGGTAGTGCGGGTGCGTCGTGGCGGAGCCGGAATCGTTATCGGTGCCCGGTCGGCGCTCTTTACGCCGCTGGATAATATCGGCCTGATTATCATGGACGAGGAGCAGGATATGTCCTATAAGCAGGACGAATCGCCCCGCTACCATGCCAAGGTCGTGGCAGAAGAACTGGCAAAAATCCATCAGGCGGTACTGTTATTGGGCAGTGCTACACCTTCACTGGAAAGCTATTACCGCACCCAACAGGGCGAGCTGACACTGCTGACTATGCCCAAGCGTATCGGCGATATGCCTCTGCCGGTGGTGCAATGTGTGGATATGCGGCAGGAACTCAGAATGGGAAACCATCATATTCTTTCCCGTCCCTTGCAGCTTTTGATTGAACAGACTATGGCCAAGGGGCAGCAGATTATCATCATGCTAAATCGGCGGGGATTTTCGACTTTTGTTATGTGCCGTTCCTGCGGAGAGGTTATCAAGTGCAAGCTCTGTGGCTTGCCATTGGTCTATCATAAGAATGGCAAATTGTCCTGTCATCACTGTGATGTGACGGAGCCGGTGCCCGATGTCTGCCCGAAATGTAGCAGCCGCTATATCAAATACTTTGGTTCCGGCACGGAAAAGCTGGAACAGGAACTTCATCAGATTGTGCCCTCAGCCCGCGTTATTCGCATGGACAGGGATACAACCAATACAAAATTTGCCCATCAGGAAATCCTGCAGAAGTTCCGTGAGAAACAATACGATATCCTCTTGGGCACGCAGATGGTGGCCAAAGGGCATGATATTCCCGATGTGACGGCAGTGGGCATTATCAGCGCCGATTCCAGTTTGAACCTGCCGGATTTTCGCGCGGCAGAGCGCTGCTTTATGCTGATTACTCAGACGGCAGGACGGGCAGGGCGCCATGAACATCAAGGCAGAGTGGTGATTCAGACCTATAATCCGGAACATTATGCCGTGACCTGCGGTATTGCTCAGGATTACGAAGGCTTTTACGAGCAGGAAATGAACATGCGGCAGGGCTTGTTCTATCCGCCCTTTAGCCGATTGGTCAAACTGCTGTTCCAACACGAAGATGAAAACACCGCCAAGGGCAATGCCAAAAGTCTGGTGACGACCTTTAATAAGCACTTTAACGGCGTAAAGGGACAGCAGATTATCGGTCCGTCGCCTGCGGTAATTGCCCGGTTCCGCGGTATCTATCGCTTTGTCGTGCTCATTAAGACCGCTGAATTGCCTGCAGTGCAGGCCTTTTTGCGGGAGCAGAAGCTGCATCTGCGTACTGATGTGGCCATTGATATTGACCCGATTACCATGTTGTAGGAGGGAAAAAGTGACAGAACTGGAGTGGCTGCGACAGGAAAATCGCAGATTGGCTAAAGAAAATTTGCATCTGCGAACTATGCTAAATGAACATGGTATCG
>NZ_JAILPX010000001.1 GCF_024699275.1 Selenomonas sp. | reverse complement strand
ATACATCCTGAACTGCTGGAAGATTTTCTTCCCTGGAGCAAAGAAGTTCAGCAGAACTGTAAATAAAGATGAGCCTGACCAAGGTATAGATGGTCAGGCTCGTTTCAGCTATTGATAACACCGGATGGTTTATCGCTTACATCATTTTGTAGGCGTATTCTTTTTGGCCAGCCAGCGGGAGGCTTTTTCTTGTTCCCGTATCAGTACTCTGTCTTTATAGATATCTTCAATGACCAATTTGCAGATGACGATGAAGGGGACAGCCAGAAACATGCCGGCGGCATCCAGCAGTTCTCCGCCCAGGACGATGCCCAAAATTATGGCAATGGGATGGAGATTCAAGGACTTGCCAATCAATGTGGGATAGATGAAGTTATGATTGACCTGGGTGAGAATCAAGTAGAAACCTGCGGTTTGCAGGGCCACGAGGGGATTGACTGTGGCGGTTAGGAGGGTACCGAAGGCAGAGGCCACGGTGGGTCCTAACACGGGGATAAATTCGCTGATACCGGAGACCACAGCAAATACAGAGGCATAGGGAAGATTGCGGATGGTGAAGTAGAGAAAGACAATGATTGCCGTAATGCAGCAGATTACCAACTGGCTGCAAATATAGGTGCGCAGAGCGCAGAGGATTTTGTTGAATAATTGCATTACCCGGCTGTAATCATTGGTGGGAAAAAGGCTGGCAAGATATTGTTTTATCTGTTCACCGTCCTTTAACAGGTAGAAGGTAACAAAAAGAATGATGACTAAATCAATGACTTTGCTGAATAGGGAAAGCAGCAGGGTTAGGGATGATTTCAGCGCGGCCATACTGGCATCCTTCATTTCAGCCCAAATATCGTCCAGCTCGCTTTGTAAGAACGTGGATTCTTTGAGCCAGGGGATATTTTGGATATCTTCCGTCAATTGGGGAAAATCCGTTACGAAACGGCTGAAGGTGGGGATAAAGCTTTTGGAAATCAGTCCCAGGATTAATATGGCGATGCTGATAAAGCATAGGAGTACCAGCCCCGCGGCTAGAGCGCGGGGCAGTTTTTTTGAAAGATTGTCCACTAAAGGCAGGAGTAAAAGCTGCAACAGCAGGGAGATAAAGATGATAAAGGCCAGCTGCGGCATGTACCAGAAGGTGGATAGCAGCAGGGTAAAGGTAAGGGCCAGCAGGATAGAAGTGCGGTATTTTTTGATGGCCATGAAGAGGTCTCCTTATTATTTGATTTTGTTGAGGCGCTCTGCCAGGACAGTAGCGCTTTCGTCGCCGCTGGTGCAGGTTATAATGGGCTGCTGTCCCAGCATGACGGTATTGCCATCGGTATATGCGGCCCGCTGATTGTGTCCGTTGTGATAAGCTGCGGACAGATTGCCCATGACAAAGTAGGCCCGTTCCTTGGCACTCATGCCGTTAGCAGCTGCGGGGGTACAGAATACGCTGGTGTTGACTTTAATCACACCGTCATGGTTGGTCACATGGCCGTTGCTGTACTGGTTGAGTCTTTTTGCATAGGCATCCCGGCGGTCATCGTTGGCGGGATGGTCGGAGAGAAATTGTTGGAAGGAAGAGGGCTGGCTTTTGGAACGGTCCATAACCCGTTGCCAGACAGCGGCGCAGGCTCCAGGATTGTAGCCCGCATGGCTGATGTAGTCAAAGGCCAGAGCATCGGCTTCCCGTTCCATGGGTTTGGTGATGTGACGATTGTTGACCACCGCCGCCATAACCATACCTGCCTGGGAACCGGTGGCAGCGCCTAATATCTGCATGTTCAAGGAGCGGCGGGCACCTTTGGCTGGATGGTCTTTCTGGCCATGACCGAGCTCGTGGGCCAGCACCACGGCGATCTCATCCTCGTTTTTCAGCACGCTGTAGAGGCCGGTATTGACGCTGAGATTATGGCCCAGCGTACAGAAGGCATTGAAACTTTGATCGTTATTGATGAAGTAATTGTAGGGCTTTTGGTAGACGGATGGGTCAACGGCACCGATTCCCCGGGTCAGATTGGTCATGATACGGGTCAGCTGCTGATTCAGATAACTATCGTAGTTGACCCCATATTTCTGTTTGAGCTGCTGCAGCATTTCATTGCGGCCTTGTTCCGTATCGTTGTATTTGTGGATGGTACTATTGAGCTGACTGTGAGCAGCTGCACCGGAAATAACCGCGCCGATAACACTAGCGGCATCTGCTTCGGCTGTGGGGGCAGTGCTGGGCAGATAGGGCAGGGGCAGGGAAAGGCAAAGGGCAGTGAGTCCGGTGAGTATTTGGCGTTTTAGTAAGCGATTATTCATGGTTTCAACCTCCTGTATAGAACGATTCCTTATGATTTATTTTCATTATAGCGAAAAAGCGTCTTAATGTGTTAATATTTCTTAAATTTTAATTGAAATATAATGAAGGAAGAAAATGTATTCAACTTCATCTGGTAATGGTGTCAGCAGAAAAGTATCCGTGGTGATATTTCTCACAATTTTTTTTATAGGGTGATTCCTGCAACATCATTTTTTTGCCGGAATTAGTATAATATAAATCAATAATGGTCATTAGTAAATGCTATGAAATGGGAGAAAGTCATGGAACGACGAAATTTTATCAAGCTGCTAGCTGCTGGCGGGGTGGCGGGGTTGTTTCTCCATACGGCAAAGGGGGAGACAGCAAGGCTTTTGCGGCCGCCTGGAGCGTTGGAAGAAGACCTTTTTTTAGCTTCCTGTGCCCGTTGTGGAAAGTGTGCTGAGGTGTGTCCTTTAGGTTGTATCGAAATCGCCCATGGAGAAGCGGGATTATCCATGGGGACACCCTATATGACGCCATTGGAACATCCCTGTGATTTGTGCATGAAATGTACGGAGGTTTGTTCTACAGGTGCCTTGAAAACAATCCCCAAGGAAGAGGTACGCATGGGGGTGGCGGTGATTGATAATGACCTCTGTATTGCCCGCCGGGATGATGATTGTCAGACCTGCTACCGTACCTGTCCGCAGTATGGCAAAGCCATTAAACTGGAGAAATACAAGTATCCGGTCATTGACCCGGATTACTGTACGGGCTGTGGTATGTGTGAACATGTCTGCCTGGGAGACCCTAAGGCTGTTCATGTCAAGGTGAGGGAATAGGAGGCGGCAGGAATATGAAAATCACGATGAAAAGCCGGCGCCGGCTCCTGCAATTATTCTTTTTGGCCTTGCTCTTTCCGCCGTTGTATTTTACGGGTGTTTATTGGTATGGTACCTATATATCGGCGGACTTGCTGGGCGTGGCTTTGACGGATCCGTTGACGGCAATGGAAATTACACTGGCGGGAAAAAGTTTTCATCCGGTTCTGTGGCTGTCAGCCCTGCCGCTGATCATTGTGGCCTTGCTATTTGGCCGGGTGTTCTGCAGTTATGTGTGTCCGCTTAATCTCCTGTTGGAGCTTTTGCCAGGGACATTGACAGAAAGAAAGTCACAAAATTCCCAATTGCCAATCTATATTTTGGCAATGGTACTGCTGCTTTCCCTGTTAATCAGTATTCCGGTTCATAATACCCTGTCACCGGTATACGCCATGATGCATGTACTGCTTTTTGGCCTTGGTATAGAGGCAATCCTGTTGGGAATTGTGCTGTTGATGGCCCTGACTTTGGGGCGCAAGAGTTGGTGCCGGTTACTCTGTCCCCTGGGTGCGGTTTATGGCCTGCTGGGGATAAAGCGACGACTTTTCCTGCAGGTGGATCCGCATAAATGTATCCATTGTCAGAAGTGTCTGCGGGCCTGCTCCATGGGAACCGTGCCCGGTAGCAGCAACTGGCGGGATGTCTATAACTGTACGAATTGCGGCGATTGCGTGGATGCCTGTGAACAGCAGGCGTTGCATTTTTCATTAAAGGGTTCCGGTAATCATTCAATTTTTAAGGAGGGGAAATAGGATGAGCTTGCTCGATAAGAAGTTCAAACTAAAACACATAGCCATAGCGGGCTTTGCCTGCATTGCCCTGCTGGGGGCAACGGTGGCTATGATTGAAGCCACTAACCAAAGCAGTTTCTGCGGTACTACCTGTCATGAAATGGATCCGATGTATCAGACCTGGCTCCATTCCGGCCATAAGAATGTAGGCTGTGCGGAATGTCATGAAAAACCGGGGATTGAAGGGACCATTGCCTCTAAGTGGCAGGGCACCCAGGAATTGTTCCTCCATGTGACGGGGCAGGTTCCTGATCCCATCAAGATGGAAAATCCGCAGGACAAGGTGAATTGCTACACCTGTCATCAGGATAAGATCATGAATACGGAGATTGCCCTCAAGAATAAAGACCCGCACACGGCCAAACATTTTGAGAACGGCATGAACTGTATGACCTGTCATAGCGGTGTAGTCCATAACGATGCAGTGAATATGGAACTGCCCAGTCGTGACCGCTGCTATACCTGTCATCTGGATGCCATGAGCAAATTGTGAGGAGGCGCTATCATGAGTTTATCATTTTCCCGTAGGGATTTCTTAAAGGGAATGGCAGTGGCCTGCGCTATGGTAACGGCAGGCTGTGCACCGAAGCGAGACACGCAGCAGGGGCCAGTGGGGACTGGTGAAGCCGATAAATGGGTTAAGGGTGTATGCCGTTACTGCGGTACTGGCTGTGGTGTACTGGCTGGCGTCAAGGATGGCAAGATCGTAGCGGTGAAAGGCGATCCGGACTGTGCGGTCAATAAGGGGCGTCTGTGCGTTAAGGGGATATTGCTGCCGAAGATTATTCCCACCAAGGACCGTGTGCTGCATCCGTTGATCAAGAAGGATGGCAAGTTTGTGGAAGCCAGCTGGGACGAAGCCTTGGACTTGATGGTCAGCAAGATGAAGGAAGTATTGGCCTCCGATGGGCCGGATGCATTGGGTTTTTATGGCTCTGGTCAGACCTTTGCAGAGGAAACCTATGTAGCACAGAAGATGATGCGGGCAGGTATCGGTACCAACAATATCGATGGCAATCCCCGCACCTGTATGGCCAGTGCGGTGGCTGGTTTTATCAGTACCTTTGGTGAGGACGAGCCCTCCGGGACTTATGCCGATATCGAAGAAGCGGATACCTTTTTCTTGATCGGTTCCAATCTGGCCGAGGCCCATCCCGTATTGTTCTCCCGTTTGGTGGACCGGAAGAACAGCAATCCCAATGTAAAGATTATTGTCTGCGATCCCCGCAAGACGCGTACCTGTGATATTGCAGATTATTTTGTGCAGTTTACACCCAGCCGTGATTTGGCGCTGATGAATTCCATGGCCCAGGTGATTATTGCCGATGGGCTGACCAATGAGGGCTTTATCGAGCGGCATACGGAATTTTTGAAAGGAAAAGGCGAAAAACAGTCTTATGAGGAATACAAGGCATTCCTGCAGGATTATACTCCGGAGAAAGTAGAAGCGGCTGTAGGGGTTCCAGCGGCCACGATTCGGGAGATTGCCCATCTCTTTGCGGATCCCAACCGCAAGACCATGTCCATGTGGTGCATGGGCCTCAATCAGCGTACCCGCGGCGTATGGGCCAATAATCTCGTGCATAATCTCCATCTGTTGACGGGCAAGATTTGTTCGCCGGGGAATTCGTCCTTCTCGCTGACGGGCCAGCCCAGTGCCTGCGGCAGTGTCCGTGAAACCGGCGGGCTAAGTCATCTGTTGCCGGCACATCGCATGGCAGCCAATGCCAAGCATCGGGAAGAACTGGCAAAGATTTGGGGAATCGATCCGGCCCGTATGCCCAGCAAACCGGGGTATCATACCTTGGGGATGTTCAAGGCGGCTGTTGAAGGAAAGCTGAAATTCCTCTGGGTCATGTGCACCAATCCGGGGCATAGTCTGCCCAATCTGGAATATTATCGCCCGGGCATGGAAAAGACCTTTATGGTGGTGTCGGAAACCTATCATCCCACCCGTACCAGTGAATTGGCCGATATTGTGCTGCCGGCAGCTATCTGGATGGAGAAGGAAGGCGTTTATGGCAACGGTGAACGGCGTACCAATCATCTGGCTAAGGCTGTTGACCCGCCGGGTGAGGCAAGGCCGGATTTGGATGTGTTGATTGAAGTGACGAAGCGTTTGGGGTATGAAGAACTGGTGCCCTTCAAGACACCGGAAGAGGTCTGGAAGGAGTATCAGCAGTGTCAGGAAGGCACGGCTATGAAACTGGCTTCTTATGATCGCCTGCGTAAGGGGCATGGGTTTACCTGGCCGGTACCGGATGATAACTCTCCGGAAACGTACATTCGCTATGCGCGTCCCTGGGATACCCATGTCAAGGAAGATGCTCCCGATGGCATTGAATTCTATGGCCGTCCGAATGGCCGGGCTGTAATTTGGGCGAGACCGCAGGTGGATGCGCAGGAAATGCCGGATAGTGAATATCCCTTCTTCCTGACCACGGGCCGTATACTGGAGCATTGGCATACGGGGACCATGACCTTTAATGTGCCGGAACTGAAGAATGCTGTACCGGAAATGTACGTGGAAATCCATCCCGATGATGCTGCCCGCCTGGAAATTGCCGATGGCGATCTGGTGGATGTCATTTCCCGCCGCGCTACCTGCAATCTCAAGGCAAAGCTCAATGGGCGCGGGCAGCCGCAGAAAGGGCTGGTTTATGTGCCATTCCACGATCCGGTTCATGAGCGCATGATTAACCGGGTGCTGCTGGATGCCTTTGATACTGCTTCTAAACAGCCGGAATACAAGGTGTGTGCCGTAAATATTCAGAAACATCAAGGTTAAAAGCCTGAAAAAATCCTGATTGTCTTTTCGTGACAATCAGGATTTTTTGTGCAAATGGGGGCTGTTAACGATTGGAAAACATAATTGCGGTTAAATTTTGTAAAAAATAAAATTAAATGGGGACATTTTTATTTTTTCTGCTTAATTTTTGTAGCGATTATGACGATAATATCAATGGAGCTTTTGTAAAGTCAAGGAAAGACTGAAATGGAAATAGGGAAAGGCAGGGAGGCAGGATGATGAATGAAAAAGTTTGGCGCACCTGCAGACTAATGATTAATGGACTGGGGCATAAAGTCCAGTACAATCAGGCGACGATTGATAATATATTTTTGCCCTTTTTGCGGCGTATGAGCAAGATGCAGATGAAGTTGGGGCGGCGAATGGTCATTTTTTTGGCTGCGCCGCCGGGGGTGGGCAAATCCACCCTGGCGCTGTTTTTGGAAAGGCTGTCCAATACGGTTGAGGAGATTGTGCCTGTTCAGGCCTTAGGATTGGATGGGTTCCATTATCCCAATAAGTATCTTACCACCCATAGTATTGAGCGGGAGGGGAAGATGATTCCCTTGAGTGCAATCAAGGGGGCGCCCGAGACCTTTGCGGTGGAAAAACTCATCGGGAAGCTTACGGATATGCGTAAGACCAATGTGCGCTGGCCAATTTATGACCGGACGATTCACGATGTGCTGGAAGAAATGGTGACGGTGAAGCGCCCCATCATAATATTAGAGGGAAACTGGCTGCTCTTAGGTGAAGAACGCTGGCAGAATGTGCGTTCCTTTGCCGATTACAGCCTTTTCATCAGTGCTGAGCCTGCTGATTTGAAAGAGCGACTTATCCGTCGCAAGATGGCTGGCGGCAGTACCTGGGAGGCCGCTAATAAGTTTTATCAAAAAAGCGATAAGCTCAATGTGGAACGCTGCCTGAAAAAATCCTGGCCGGCTGATGAGACCTGGCAGATGCTGACGGATGGAGATTATCAGCTCAAGGGAAAGATTGTACCCACGAGAATGGTGGATCGCAATGCGCTTTGGAAGAAACCGGATGTGCAGATTAAGAATACTCTGCTGGGGGGCCTAAACAATCGCAATGCAGAACAGGGCTTGCAGCCCCCACTTTATGATGAAGGGTATGCCAAAGGCATGGAAGAGGCGCGTAAGGTCATTCTCAAAAAGCTTTACGAAAGCGGCAGTATGAGCAGTAAGGCGATTCTGGAAACCTTTCAGGTCAGTGCGGAAGAATTCAAGGATATCATCAAATAGCGTTATTCCGAATTGGTATGCTCATTTATGAACACAATAAAATCCCGGTGGCTGGAAAATGCGGTCCAGATCACCGGGATTTTTGTACCATAATATATGGCAATTATTTTGCTTTGCTGGAGAACAGGTACACGAGGATGGTCAGCACAATGCCCCCAATACCCCATTCGGTACCTTTTTCCATAAAGGCATAAACGGTGGCGGCCAGGCAGAACAACACCGCCCAGAACGTCTGTTTGGCGTTTTCCTTGCGAAAGGCAAAGGTCTTGTAATCCACACCGGTAAGCTTTTGAAAGCATTCGGGGCAGATAATCCGCTGCTGACCGTCTTCGGTTTTATTTACAAGGGCCTCTTTTTCCGGCAAATCCCGTTGGCACTCTGAGCATTTCAACATAGTATTACCCCCAAAAATCCTTTGCAATCAATACTTTACCATTTTACTTCATTTGTGTTGTTTTGGCTAGGATTTCTTGACACTCATGGGGAAAAACATTAAAATAGTAGGGTATAGTCGTAGAACTATCAAAATCAATAAATAATGCATGAACGCAAATAATGAACAAGGGGGTGAGTATTATCGTTATCGAAATAGTAGTAGCGGTAATAATCGCAGCAGTCATCGGTGCCGGATTGGGCTATACCGCGCGTAAGCGTACGGCAGAAGCGCAGATCGGCTCCGCTGAAGATGAAGCAAAACGCATTGTAGCGGACGCGGAAGAAAAAGGCGAGACGAAGAAGAAGGAAGCTTTGCTGGAAGCAAAGGAAGAGATTCACCGTCAGCGTCAGGAGCTGGACCGTGAGACGAAAGAACGTCGCAGCGAACTGCAGCGTCAGGAACGCCGCGTAGTACAAAAAGAGGAAAATCTGGATCGCAAGTTGGATTCTCTGGAGAAGAAAGAGGAGGGCCTTAATCGTAAGGAGGCTCGCATCGATAAGACCCAACAGGCGATTGATGAGATGCATGAACAGCAGAAAACGGAATTGGAACGCATTTCCAGCCTGACTGCTGAAGAGGCAAGGGTAATGCTCATGGCTGAGGCGGAAGAGGAACTGAAGCATGAGAAGGCCATGAAAATCAAGGAGTATGAGCAGCAGATTAAGGATGAGTCCGATAAGAAGGCAAGGGATATCCTGAGCCAGGCTATCCAGCGCTGTGCTGCTGATCATGTGGCTGAGACCACGGTGTCTGTGGTGGCATTGCCCAACGATGAGATGAAGGGCCGGATTATCGGCCGTGAGGGGCGTAATATCCGCACGCTGGAAACGCTGACGGGCATTGACCTCATCATCGACGATACGCCGGAAGCGGTTATTCTGTCGGGCTTTGATCCGGTACGCCGGGAAACTGCCCGTATTGCTTTGGAAAAGCTCATTCAGGATGGCCGCATCCATCCTGCCCGGATTGAGGAAATGGTGGAAAAAGCCAAACGGGAAGTGGATATGCGCATCAAGGAAGCCGGTGAGCAGGCAACCTTTGATACCGGTGTTCACGGCATCCATCCGGAGCTCATCAAGCTTTTGGGCCGCTTGCGCTATCGCACCAGTTATGGGCAGAATGTGTTGAATCATTCCATCGAAGTTTCCCATTTGGCTGGCGTCATGGCCTCGGAATTGGGCTGTGATGTGACCCTGGCTAAGCGCGGTGGTCTGCTCCACGATATCGGCAAGGCCATCGATCATGAGGTGGAAGGCAGCCATACCACCATTGGCGCGGATATCGCCCGGAAGTTCCGGGAATCCAAGGATGTCATCAACTGCATTGCTGCCCATCATGGCGATGTGGAAGCCACCAGTGTTGAGGCTGTATTGGTGGCAGCAGCAGATGCCGTATCGGCAGCTCGTCCCGGTGCTCGTCGTGAGAGCTTGGAATCCTATCTCAAACGGCTTAAGAGCTTGGAAGAGATTGCGGAGTCCTATGAGGGCGTGGAGCGCTGCTTTGCCATTCAGGCAGGCCGTGAGATTCGGGTTATGGTTAAGCCGGATAAGGTGGACGATGCAGAAGCCGCGGCCTTGGCACACAACATTGTCAAGAAAATCGAAGACGAGCTGGAATATCCTGGCCAGATCAAGGCCACGGTTATCCGTGAGACCCGTGTCGTCGATTATGCAAAATAATGTGAAAGCGCATGTTAGGAGGGTGCAGGGCGTGAGCCTTGCGCCCTCTTATTACATGAGAGGATAGTTTATGTTAGGATTTAATCTTACGGGGAAGACTGGGGCAGATCGCAAGGAGATGAGTACAGGAGTACAGCTGTTGGCCTCCATGCTGGTATGTTATCCGGAACTTTATTCGGTAACCTATGAACCAAAGGATACCGAAATCACCCTGGATTTTGTGGTGCAGAAACAGATTTCCCATGAAGAAATGGAAGAATTTGCGGATTTGGTGGATAAGAGTGTGCAGACATACCATGACCTGCATGGCCGTTCTCCGGTATGGCTGGCCATTGATGTCGATGTCAATGGCGCGCGTATGACGGTACATGTCCGCCGTCAGCTGGCTACCATGCTGCGGGGAGAATTGGATCTTTTGGCAGAACTTTTTGCGGATAAGTTCGGTGATGACCTGCAGGTGGATATTCATACGCTGGATTCTTTGGAGCCGGATTTTTCCACCATGCAGAGCAACGTGCTGGATCAGATGTTTGATTTAGTTCAGGCAGCCCGCATCAAGGAAAAGATGATTGGGATGCGGGATAAGGATAAGGTTGTGGTTTACAATCGCTGAGAGGAGTAAATTATGCGTGTAATGCTGACAGGGGATGTTGTGGGCAAGCCCGGCCGTAAGGCGTTTCAGAAATACACTGCCCAGCTCAAGGCAGAAAAGGGTATCGATGTGGTGATTGTCAATGGAGAGAACTCTGCCGGAGGCAAGGGGTATACGAGAAAATCCTTGGATGGGCTCTATCATGGCGGGGCAGATATCATCACTTCAGGGAATCATGTTTGGGACAAGAAGGATGTTCTGGAGTTCATCGACCAGGAGCCTTTTCTGATTCGTCCCGCAAATTATCCAGAGGGGACGCCGGGCAAGGGGTATTGTATCTACCCCTTCAAGGCGAAGAATATCGGTGTGGTCAACCTTTCCGGACGGGCCTTTATGCCTGCTTTGGATTGTCCCTTCCAAAAGATTGAGGAAATCCTGCGGGAGCTGCAGCGGGAATGCGATGTGATCTTTTTGGATTTCCATGCGGAAACCACTTCGGAAAAGATGGCCATGGGCTGGTATCTGGATGGCCGGGTCAATGCTGTGGTGGGGACTCATACCCACATTCAGACGGCTGATGAACGCATTCTGCCCCAGGGGACGGCTTATATTACCGACCTGGGCATGGTGGGGCCATGGAATTCCATTCTAGGGGTTAAAACAGAGATTATTTTACAGAAATTTACTACGGCCATGCCCTGTCGTTTTGACTTGGAGGAAAGCGGCCCCATGGTGTATTCGGCTCTGGTGGTTGATATCGATGACAACACCAATCGTACCATCAAGGTGGAACGAATCTTAATCAAAGAAGCATAAGTTTATCGGTTGGATACAGGCAAAGATTTTTCCAATTTGCAGGATTTTTTTTCTGTGTGCAGAATATTTACGTAGTATCAGTTAAGTATGTCATAGGAAAAATGTAGAACATTGTTGCAGTTTTGTTGCAAGAGAGGACGTGTGCAAATCATGGAAATCTTGAAAGTATCTGCCAAATCTAATCCGAATTCAGTAGCTGGTGCACTTGCTGGCGTGCTCAGAGAGCATTCCAGTGCAGAAATGCAGGCCATTGGTGCGGGAGCGCTAAACCAGGCAGTAAAGGCTGTAGCCATTGCCCGCGGTTTTGTGGCACCTCACGGTATTGACCTTATCTGCATTCCGGCCTTTACCGATATCAATATCGAGGGGGAAGAGCGCACTGCTATTAAGCTTATCGTAGAACCGCGGTAAGTGCCACGGATTCGGCATAGGAGTGACAATAAATGGCAAGTGATTTGCACATGCACACAACCTTTTCGGATGGAAAACTTACACCAGAAGATCTTGTGGAAGCAGCAAAAGCAGCCGGTCTCAAATATATGGCCATCACCGATCATGATACCGTGGACGGCGTGAGCTACCTTTATGAGAACGGGCGATACCCTGCCAAGGGAATTCATGTGATTCCAGGGATTGAGTTCAGTGCCCATCATCCGGTGCACGAAATCCATATCTTGGGGTATAATGTGGATATATATTATCCCGATTTGATTGATAAGCTGAATGATGTGACAGAGGCACGCTGGACGCGTTTCAGTGAGATGGTGGAAAAACTGCAGCAGCTGGGGTATTCCCTTACGGAGGGGGAGGTGCTCACCTTGGCTGGTGTCAGTAAGTCCATCAGTCGTTCGCATATTGCGCGAATTCTGGTGAAAAAAGGGTACTTCACTTCCGTGCGGGAGGCCTTTTCTGCTGTATTGGAAAAGGGAAAGCCTGCATATGTGCCGCACTATCATTTGGAAGTCGAGGAGATCATTGAGCTCATCAAGGCGGCTGGCGGTATCTCGGTTTTGGCGCATCCCAAGTTGGTGGGGGATGATGAATTGGTGCGGGATATCTGTCAGCGGGGGATTGAGGGAATCGAAGTATTCTACCCGCGGCACGATTCGGAAGATACGGCCCGCTATTATGCGCTGGCGCAGGAATATGGGCTGTTGCCGTCAGGTGGTTCGGATTTTCATGGTTATCCTACTCGTTATCCTACAGAGGTGGGCGAGTTTACCATTGAGGATAAGTGGGCGGAAGCTTTTTACCGGCCACAGGGCAAGTTTAATCGTTAGTCAGGAGAGCTGTATATGGATGTGATTGCTTTAGTCGGGCCCAGCGGCACCGGCAAAAGTCACCACGCGCTGATTGTGGCGCACCAACATAAGGCGGACGCCATTATCGATGACGGAATCCTGATTAAGGACGGCAAGATAATGGGTGGTCATTCCGCCAAAAAAGAACCGAGCAAAATCATGGCGGTGCGGCGGGCTATTTTTGTGTTGCCGGGACATGCAGAAGAGGTGCAGAAAGCCATTAAGGAGACGCAGCCGCATCGCATCCTGGTTCTGGGGACTTCTGAGAACATGGTCTTTAAGATTGCCAAGGCGTTGCAGCTGCCTCCCATTGCCAAGATCATCCATATTGAGGATGTGGCGACCAAACAGGAGATGGCGAAGGCGCAGTATTATCGGTTGAAGGAAGGGAAACATATCATTCCCGTACCGACGATTGAGCTTAAACCACATTTTTCCGGGTATTTGGTGGACCCCCTGCAGACGCTGTTTAAGCGTTCTTCAACGAAGCGACGCCGCTTGGGGGAAAAGTCCATCGTCCGTCCGGTGTTCAGCTATTATGGCAAGCTTTCCATTGATGATGCAGCGATAAAATCCATCGTCAGGACTGTCCTGGATAAGATTGAAGCCATCACCAAGGTGGATGGCCTGCAGGTCAAACACCTGATGCGGGGGGAGGAGGACATGGGCCTCAAGATTGTCTGTGGCGTTGTGCTGACGTATGGCAATCATATTCCGACATTGTTGGTGCAGGCTCAGCAGAATGTGCGGGAGGCTGTGGAATTTATGACCGGCATGATTGTCCATGAAGTGAATATCCAGGTGAAAACGCTGTACGTTAAGGCGTAGGCAGGCTGTTTTCGCCAGAGCGATAAAAAATCCGGTGCCTGAAGTATACTTTTCAGGCACCGGATTTTTTGTTGGCCGGGTGTTCTTTCTTAGCGCAGAGAGTTCAGGATAATCAGCAGCAGGGTTGCTCCCTGTCCGGCCAGAGCTCCCCATGCGGGGAGGAAGGGGACACCAAAAGCATAGAGGGCGCCGGCGGCGAGGGGGAGGATGAGGAGAAAGGATAGCAGGGCAATCAGTTTGTTCAGTTTGATGCGCGCTGCCGTTTGCTGGCCGATTTCCTTTAAGGTGGCAAAATCCCAAAGCATACCGCTTTGCAGAAAAATAGCCTGGGGATTTTGCGGTTGGGTAGGAAGGGGTTGAGCTTCATCGTTATCTTCTTTAAGGGGAGCCAGTTCGATAACGGCATCTACGGATTTTATCAGGCGGTCCTCTATTTTTTCCCGGTCGACCAAAGCTATGCCGGTACCTCTGGCCTTTAAGAGTTGGATTTCCCGAAGTTTTCCCTCGGTGGTGAGCTGACCGTGGGCTGCATTCAGGCCGGCCTCCTTGCCGATGGCGGCGGCGGTACGCTTGTTTTCTCGGGTCAGCATTACCATCTGGACTTTTTGCCGCTGTATTTTGCGGATGGCTCTCAGGGTATCTGTAGATAAGGCATCGTCAATGGCGATGATGCCTCGGCAGTATTTGCCATTCGCCACAAAGACTGTGCTATGTCCCCGCTGGGCCAATTGGTCATTTTTGGTGATGAGTTCAGCGGAAATTTCAATGCCCTCGCGTTTCATCCAGGCAAGGCTGCCTACCCGCAGGGAGTTGCGTCCGACGATGGCCTCGACACCGCAACCGGGAATCTCGGTGAAGGTACTGGCTTCCATAAGTTGCAGATTTCGCTGGCTGGCGGTTTCGTAGATGGCCCTTCCTAAGGGGTGCGTGGCCTGTTTCTCGGCTGAGGCGGCCAGGGAGAGCAGGGTGCTTTGGCTGACACCGGCAGGATAGAGGCTGGCCACATAGGGATGACCTTCGGTGATAACACCGTGACGGGCCAGAATCAGGGTGTCGATATTGTCGATTTCAGCTAATTGGCTGTTGCTGGCCAGCTGAATATCATTTTTCCTTGCCTGCCGGGCTCCGCGCGTATAGGGGAGAATCTTTCCCAGCATATAAGGCAGGGGCAGGGCGGTGATAAAAGTAGCAGCTGCTGCGTTGAGTACCAGGATGGCATCCAGACCGGCAGTATACCAGTAGGCACCGATACCAACTGCCAAAGCTATGGCGATAAGCAATAGATAAAGACTCGTACGATTTTTTTTCATAAATATCTCCTCGTTTCTTCCTTTTAGCATATTCGGCATGATAAAATGTTTTTCCTGTTAATTCCTGTACACATTTATTGAACGAGGAAGAATTTTAAGCGAGGGTTTATTTACAACTTAACAATAGTTTACTATAATGATGTTGTTCTTATGTTTTAGAGGGATGTGAATGTATGGATTTTGCAAGTTTAATGGCGGATGTCAATAATTTCGTTTGGGGACCGATCATGTTGGCACTGTTGGTGGGAACCGGGATATTCCTGACGGTGCGATTGCATTTTTTGCCCTGGCGCAATTTGGTCTATGCCATTCGGATGATTTTTCGTCACCGGGATGAACATGAAGGGGATATTTCGCCCTTTCAATCCTTGATGACCGCGCTGTCCGCTACGGTGGGAACAGGTAATATCGTAGGGGTGGCTACGGCTATGGTATTAGGCGGCCCTGGCGCTCTGGTCTGGATGTGGATCAGCGCTGCTTTTGGTCTGTCCACCAAATATGCAGAGTCGGTGCTGGCGGTAAAATATCGGGAAACCAATTCTGTGGGGGAGATGGCTGGTGGTCCCATGTATGCCATGAAGTATGGCATTAGGAATAAATACGCTGGCCGGACACTGGCCTTTCTCTTTGCTTTGTTTGTGGTGCTGGCTTCCTTTGGCATCGGCAATATGACTCAGGCCAATTCCATTGCAGCGGCATTATCCCATAGTTATGGGGTGCCTGCCTATGCTACGGGTCTGGTCATCATGGTTTTTGCCCTGGTCGTACTGATTCAGGGGATTCGCAGTATCGGCAAGGTGTCCAGTGTGGTGGTGCCGGTTATGGCGGGCTTCTATTTTGTGACGGCTGCCATTGTGATTGTGGTTAATTTTGAGGCTGTACCGGCTGGTATTGCCGAAATGTTCCGGATGGCCTTTTCTTTTGATTCTGTGGCTGGTGGTGTGGGCGGCTCCATTGTGGCCTCCATGCTGACTTCTATGCGCTGGGGGGTGGCCCGGGGCGTGTTTTCCAATGAGGCAGGTTTGGGCTCTGCACCTATTGCCGCTGCCGCTGCGCAGACAGACCATGCCTCCCGTCAGGGCTATGTGAATATGACGGGAACCTTTTTTGACACCATGATTGTCTGCATGCTTACCGGTTTGGTTATTGCTTCCTCGGGGATGCTGGGGGCAGTCAATCCGGATACGGGAGAATTGCTTTCCGGGGCTGAACTGACCATTGCGGCCTTCAGTACGGTGTTTGGCGATTATGGAAAATTGATTATCTCCATTTCCCTGAGCCTTTTTGCCTTTTCTACCATTCTGGGCTGGGAGTATTACGGGGAAAAGGCCTTGGAGTATTTGGTCAGGAAACGCCCGGTAATCATGGGCTATCGTGTCCTGTTCAGTTTGGTGACCTTTGTGGGAGCCACTACGGCACTGGAAGTGGTTTGGAATTTTTCCGATACCATGAATGGTCTTATGGCTATTCCCAATCTTATTTGTCTGTTATGGCTCAATAAGGATGTTGCGGATGAATGCTTTGAATTCCAGCGGGAAGTGGTAGTTAAGGAGAAAAAGGGAGAAGTGGTGGATTTGACCTGCGAGTCCGAATGATTTTCCATGAAAAAACCGGTACAACTAGTTTACGCCCTTCGACGCAGAGCGTCTGGCAGGGGGAAATAGTTGTACCGGTTTTTTATGGGAGCAGGCATCAGCGGACGATGTCGTTTTTGGCCAAGTCGAATTCTAAATGGCTGCTGGTGTGGTTCTTTCCTTTCTGCACCCAGAGGACATGGCCATCGAAGATGACAATCCGGGTCTGCCAGTTATAGCGCATATTGTCGCCATGGATGAGAAGCCCCGGCCGTTCGCAGCCGCAGCGGGTACCGAAGAACCAGGCGGTGTTTTCCGTTAACTCAGCATACAGGGCATCCCCTGTAAAGCGCAACTCTCCTTCCGTAATGGCTGCGCCGCCATCTGCCCAAACCTGCAGGGTATTGGCGTTGACTTTAGCGGTGGCAGCGGTAATCAGGAGGCCATGGCATTGAATGCGTACATTGCCTGCGAGTTCATAGAGGCCGTTGTCCTCGTTATAGAAACTCTGGTCGGCGCTGACCACGGGACGATATTTGCTTTTGGCCATATCGGCATTGAGGGTGTGCCCGTCAACCGTGTCACTTCCATGACAGAGGGTGAGCAAGCTGAAAAACATACCGATGACCAGTAAGGGGATGCGCATATGTTTCATATTCTTCACTCCCTGTTTTATTGTTTACTTTTATTTTACCGCAAAATTGTCTGTTTGGCAAAACTTGTGCAAATGGGTTATACTTATAAATAAACATGGAGGTGACATGATGATGAACGTTAGAGAGCGAATCGAAGAACAGGAGTATCAAAATCTATCCCCTTGGGCGGCCAAAAGCAGGGAAGCAAGGCGAAAGCACCCCATGGAAGAATGTGCCTTTCGCACGAAATTCCAACGGGATCGGGACAGGATACTTCATTCCAAATCCTTTCGCCGTTTGAAACATAAAACCCAGGTCTATATCGTGGCTGGTGACCACTACCGTACGCGTATGACCCATAGTCTGGAAGTCTCGCAAATTTCCCGAACCATTGCCCGGGGGCTGCGGCTTAATGAAGATTTGACCGAGGCCATTGCCCTGGGGCATGATGTGGGGCATACACCTTTTGGTCACGCTGGTGAGTCGGTGATGGCGGAATTGACCGGTCATTTCACCCACAATGAGCAGAGCCTGCGGGTGGTGGAGTTCCTGGAGCGCGGCGGACAGGGACTGAACCTTACCTATGAAGTTAAGGATGGAATCGTCAACCATACGGGCAAGAATCTTCCCCAGACCCTGGAGGGGCGGATCGTGCGCACTGCAGACCGGATTGCATATCTCTGCCATGATTACGATGACAGCCTGCGGGCAGGCCTTTTGAAACCTGGGGATTTGCCCCGGGAAGTTTACGATAAACTGGGGCAGAATACTTCGCAGATGATAACCAGTATGGTGTCGGATATGATCGTTACCTCACAGGACACGGGGGATATCTTACAATCCGCCGAAATCAAGCAGGTTATGGATAACTTTCGGGCGTTTATGTTCACCCATATCTACCATTCGGATAAGCTCTCTCGGGAACGGGAGCAGGCTGCCTTTGTCCTGCGGGAGTTATATCGCTATTTTTTGGAAAATTTTACTCAGTTGCCGCAGGAGTTTGTGGAGCGGGAAGCCCGCTGGGGAAGGCAGAAAATCGTGACGGACTATGTGGCGGGCCTTACAGACAGCTATGCAGTGGCTTTGTTTGAGGAGATTTTCATGCCTCCCGTTGGTCAATCCTTGGAGAAAAATAAAAAAGGATATTGACAAATTGGCGAGAATATTATAACGTAAAAGACCTATATGCAAAAAGTGCTATAGTTTATGCAAAAAAAAGGAAGAAAAGAAGGAGATTGTATAAATATAGCGAATTATACATGAGTGTCTTTTTGATTCACAGTTGTTTACAGCGGTAAGTAAGGGGATTTTTATGCACAGAGAGGATATGGATGAATTTGTTGAGCAGGTTACTGCTCAATCCGATCTCCTGCAGGTTGTGCAAGGCTATGTTCCTTTGAAACGCAAAGGCAACAGGTATTGGGGCTGCTGCCCTTTTCATGGCGAAAAAACCCCTTCTTTTTCTGTGGTTCCCGATAAGGGTTTTTTCTATTGTTTTGGCTGTCATGCAGGTGGAAATGTCTTTAAGTTCCTATCCCTTATCGAAAATATTTCCTATTTTGAGGCAATCAAGCTTCAAGCTGAAAAGCTGGGAATTCCTCTGCCGCAGAGGCAGAAGTCTCCTCAGGAAATTGCCCGGGAAAGGGAAATTGCAGATTTGCGCAAGGTTAACGAGATGGCCCGCGACTTCTTTCATAACTGTCTGACCTTAACCAGGTTAGGCGAGCCGGGGAAGGCTTATTTTGGAGGCCGGGGCATTTCGGCGGAGACAATTGAGGAATTCAAACTGGGGTTTGCACCTCAGGCTTGGGATAAATTGTCCACTGCCTTTTTGAAGCGTGGAGTGAAAAAGGATTTTTTACTGGCGGGTGGTTTGGCAGCAGAGCGGCAAAACGGTGATGGAATTTATGACCGGTTTCGCAACCGGGTTATGATACCCATTGCCGATGAACGGGGCCGGGTAGTTGGCTTCGGAGGCCGCGTGCTGGATGACAGTACGCCTAAATACCTGAACACTTCGGAGACAGTGCTTTTCAATAAGCGGCGGATTCTCTTCGGCCTGGATCGGGCGAACAGGGCAATCAAGCAGGCGGGTTATGCTATCGTAGTAGAAGGTTATATGGATGCCATCTCCGTGTTCAGTGCGGGGGTGAAGAATGTGGTGGCTTCTCTGGGCACTGCCTTTACACCTGAGCATTGTAAGTTGCTACTGCGTTATGCATCGTCGATATACTTCTGTTATGATAGCGATGATGCAGGCCAGAAAGCCACGATTCGGGCGTTGTCCATTGTCCAGAATACGGGGGCTACGGTGCGGGTCATTGTGGTACCGGATGGTAAGGACCCGGATGAGTACATTCGTAAACATGGGGCTGAAGCCTTTCAGCAATTGGTGAAGAAGGCGCTGCCCCTGGTGGAGTATCGTCTGCAGTATGTGCTGAAGAATTTTGACCATGCCACTTTGGAGGGGAAGGTCAAGGCATTGCATGCGATGCTGCCTGTGCTTACAGGAATCCGTGAACCGGCTATGCTGGGAGAATACATCAAGCGATTGGCTCAGGCATTGCTGCTGGATGAGGGCATTGTCCGGGATGAACTGCGGCGGTTTGGCCGTCATTCTCTTCCCGAGGACGGTGTATCCGTGCAACGGGAACCGATTCGGCAGGCCGTTCAGCGAACCGATACCGCATTGCAGCGGGCAGGGCGTGTGGTTATCCGGCTGGCCTGGCAGGATAGTGGTATATTGCAGCATTTTGCCACGATGGTGCCTTTAGCAAGTTTGGATAACCGCTATCAGCGGGAAATTTTGCTGGCCTTGCAGGAGTTGGCGGTGCAAGGAAAGAACATTAATGATGCTGAGGTGAATCAAAGGCTTAGTGAGGAAGCTGTGGCGGAGTTATCTCGGGCTATGGTGGAGGAACTGGGCGTCCTCAGTGAAACCGAAGCGTATAGTAACGCGATACGGGTTTTGCGCAGGGCCTATTTGAATAAGTGCTACAGGGAACATTCAGCGCGGGCAGCAAGGCTGGCCACTGCTGGGAATGGTGACTATGTGGCAGAACTCAATCAGGCGCAAAAAATAAAAAGCGAAATGGAAGAGTTACAGTTTGAATGAATTCGTATGGAATAATAAGGTCGTGGAAAGGGGTATGCTGAATGGCTGAAGCGAAAAAGAAGAAAGTCGCGCAGGCTGAGGCTGGCAGTAAAAACCACAGTTCGGAGATTGTGGAGAATCTTTTGTCCAAGGGGACGAAAAATGGTGGTACATTGACATATGGAGAGCTGGTAGAGGCCCTTCAGCAGGAAGATTTAACCCCCGATGAAATCGATCGTATGTATGACACGTTCAGCCAGCAGGGCATTGAGATTGTGGATGATTCCTCCACGACAGATGTGGGGGATGATGATATTGATGTGGACGACAAGGATTCGGAGGAGGTGGAGATTGACCTCTCCGTTCCCGAGGGCATCAGTATCGATGATCCGGTTCGTATGTACCTGAAGGAAATCGGTCGTGTGCCGTTGCTGACGGCCGATGAAGAAGTGGCATTGGCCAAGCGGATGCAGGAGGGCGATGAAATTGCCCAGAAGCGTCTGGCGGAGGCCAATCTGCGTTTGGTCGTCAGCATAGCCAAGCGATATGTGGGCCGTGGAATGCTGTTCCTGGATTTGATTCAGGAAGGCAATCTGGGGCTTATCAAGGCGGTGGAGAAGTTTGATTATACCAAGGGGTATAAATTCAGTACCTATGCTACCTGGTGGATTCGTCAGGCCATTACCCGCGCCATTGCGGACCAGGCGCGTACCATCCGCATTCCGGTGCATATGGTGGAAACCATCAATAAGCTGATTCGTGTATCCCGCCAGTTATTGCAGCAGTTGGGCCGTGAACCATCGCCAGAAGAAATTGCCAAGGAAATGGACATCAGTGTGGAACGCGTCCGGGAGATTATGAAGATTGCCCAGGAACCGGTATCTCTGGAAACGCCAATCGGCGAAGAAGAAGATTCCCATCTGGGGGATTTTATAGAAGACCAGGATGCTCCGGCACCAGCAGATGCTGCCTCCTTTATGCTTTTGAAGGAGCAGCTGGAGGAAGTTCTCGATACTTTGACGCCGCGTGAAGAAAAGGTTCTGCGTTTGCGCTTCGGCCTTGATGATGGCCGGGCACGGACGTTGGAAGAAGTTGGCCAGAATTTTGGTGTTACCCGTGAGCGTATTCGCCAGATTGAGGCCAAGGCGCTGCGGAAACTTCGTCACCCCAGCCGCAGCCGCAAGCTCAAGGATTTCCTGGACTAAGTAACCATGAATACGCAAGGGTGTAACGATCTCGTTGCACCCTTTTCTTATTGTGTTGAACAAAGGAGGTATCCTTGTGCACCTAGATGACAGATTACAGGCCCTGGCTGACTTTGTACCGGAAGGCAGTCGGGCTGCTGATATCGGTACAGATCATGGCTATCTGGCCGTGGCGCTGATTCAGCAGGGAAAGTCCAGCTTTGTGGTAGCTGGGGATAAGAACCGTGGTCCTTATGAAGCGGCAAGGCGTACGGTTCGGGAAAATGTGCTGGAGGAAGAACAGGTTTCCGTGCGGTTAGGCGATGGTCTGGCCGTTTTACAACCCGGTGAGGTGGATACCGTCTGCATTGCCGGTATGGGAGGCGTATTGATGACTGCCATACTGGAATCCAGTCCCAGCATCACTGCGGAGCTTAAGACCTTGATTCTGCAGCCCATGAACGGGGCGATGGAATTGCGGGGATGGCTTTATGACCATGCCTGGCATATTGTAGATGAAAGCCTCGTCATAGATGATGGTAGGATTTACGAAATCATCAAGGCGGAGCGAGGGAGCCGTAAAAAACCTTCGGGGCTGGATTTGCTGGTGGGACCGAAGCTTTGGCGGAAAAAACCGCCGTTATTGAAGCATCATATTGAAGCCTTGCTTTTCCAACAGCGCCGCATCCTAAACGGCATGGAAAAAAGTGACCGGGCCAAGGGAGACAAACGCTTTGGACAGGTGAAGCGACGGGTCAAAGCATTGGAGGAACGACTGAAATGGTAAAATGTCAGGTGGTAATGGATGCCTTGGAGCGAATAGCTCCCAAACGGCTGGCAGAAGAATGGGATAATCCGGGACTGCTGGTGGGAGCCTTCAATCAGGATGTTCACAAAATCCTTGTGTGTCTCGATGTCAGTGACGCAGTGGTGGATCAGGCTATTCAGCAGGGCGCTGATATGATCGTGGCGCATCATCCCCTGATTTTCAAGGGCCTGAAGAAGATTCGTACAGATCTTCCCTTAGGTGCCCGGCTGCAGCGGCTGCTGAAGCACGATATTGCGGTGGCGGCGGCACATACAAATCTGGATATCGCCGTGGGCGGTGTCAATGATGTGCTGGCAGAGACCATTGGTTTAGGCAGGCTTTCGTCTTTTGTCATCACCGCGCAGGAAGCGGATGGAACGGTGGCAAGCCTGGGACGCATGGGGAGCCTTCCAGCTCCCATGGCCGTGGAGGATTTTGCTCGTCAGGTACAGAAATCCCTGCCGACGGACCATGTGCGCCTGGTTCACGCTGGCCCGCGTCCAGTGCGCAAAGTAGCCCTTTGCAGTGGCAGTGGTGCAGAATTTATGCAGAAGGCGGCCTTTATGGGAGCCGATGCCTATGTTACCGGTGATGTGAAATATCATGAAGCGCAGACTGCCGTGGAGTTAGGTATGCACGTGATCGATGCAGGCCATTTTGCTACGGAATTTCCCGTAGTGGAAGTACTGCGCAGTCGGTTGGCAGAGGAATTGGCAGAGCATTCGCTGACGGTTATTGCCGATGGGGATTCTGCGGATTTCTTCACCATCATCTGAGGTCATGAAAAAAAGCAAGAAGGATTTAGGTAAAGGTATGTCGAGAAATGCGTTAAAGAAACAAACCCTGAGATATGCACAGATTACATTGGGGGCGTTGATTGTCTGCTTAGGGTTTAACCTGTTTATTATCCCTGCTCATCTGCTGACGGGGGGCATTAGTGGTGTGGCGTTGATTATCTACTATCTGACGGGACTTCCCGTAGGTATGCAGAATATCGTCTATAATCTGCCCATCCTGTATCTGGCTTATCGGGTTTTTGGCCGGCTATATGCCTGGGACACCATTGTGGGGACGGTAGTCTTGTCCCTGATTCTCGATGCTACTCATTTCCTGGTGGAATGGAATATCACCCAGGATGGCATGCTCAATGCCATCTTTGGCGGTGTGATGGCCGGTATCGGTTTTGGTATCATCTTCCGGGCTAATGCCAACACTGGCGGTTTGGATGTGGTGGGAGCTGTGGTCAAGAAGTTCTATTCCCTGGATATGGGAACCTGCATTTTTGTGATGAACTTCATCATCGTCATGGCCTCTGCCTGGATGTTCAACATTGACGAAGCCCTCTATACCCTGGTATCCATCTATGTGACGGCGGAGCTTACGAATCGCGTGGCGGCAGGTTTGAACAGGGAAAAGTCCATCTTTATCGTATCGCCAGCAGCGGAACAGATCTGCCAGGAAATCATGGAAAATGTCCATCGTGGCGTAACCTATCTGGAGGGCAAAGGTGGCTTTGCCCATGAACACAAGGATGTCCTGTTTGTGGTGGTGCGTCTGACACAGGTCAGCCGGGTAAAGGCTATCGTTGAGCATTATGACCGGCAGGCATTTATGATCGTTTCCGATACTTCTGAAGTTACGGGCAAGGGGTTTACCCTGGAGTGTGATACCTATCAGGATGCGCGGCGGAAGTGGCTGGAAGAGCAGGAAAGACAAAAGGAAATTGAGAGTGGACAGGTGTAACATAGGTTGCGATTTACCTGTAATTGGGTTATAATACATCTAATTGTGAAACAATGTAGGAGGAGATTGGTTTGGATAAATATTCACCCCAGGAGATAGAAAAGAAATGGCAGGATAAATGGGAAAAGGATGCTGCCTTTAAGACGGAGATGGACGCGAATCGCCCGAAGTATTATGCATTGGAGATGTTCCCTTATCCTTCGGGAAATCTGCATATGGGCCATGTCCGCAACTACTCCATCGGTGATGTTATGGCCCGTTACAAGACCATGGAGGGCTTCAATGTCCTGCATCCCATGGGGTTTGACTCCTTTGGTATGCCGGCAGAAAATGCGGCCATCAAGAACAACGTCAAGCCCGCTGACTGGACGTTCAGCAATATCGAAAACATGAAGCGTCAGCAGCGTTCTATGGGGTTGTCCTACGATTGGGACAGAGAGGCCATCACCTGCACTCCGGAATATTACAAATGGACCCAGTGGCTCTTTGAGCTCTTCTACAAAAGAGGTCTGGCCTATAAGAAAAAGGCTTCCGTTAATTGGTGCGATACCTGCGGTACGGTGCTGGCCAATGAACAGGTTATCGATGGCAAGTGCTGGCGCTGTGATTCAGAAGTGCAGAAGAAGGATTTGTCCCAGTGGTTCCTGAAAATCACGGATTATGCAGATGTGCTGCTGAAGGATCTGGATAAACTTGCAGGCTGGCCGGAACGGGTCAAGACCATGCAGGAAAATTGGATTGGCCGCAGCGAAGGCCTGGAATTCGAGATGGATGTCGAAGGCATGGAGGAGAAACTCTCCGTCTATACGACCCGCCCCGATACGGCCTATGGAATTACCTTTGTGGCGCTGGCCGCTGAAAATCCGCTGGTTGAAAAGATTTGCGCAAATAACCCGAAGGCTGCCGAAATCCAGGCCTTTTGTGAAAAGGTCCGTAACCAGTCCGAGTTGGAGCGCACCTCCAGTGAGTCGGAAAAGGAAGGTATCTTCACCGGCGTTTACGCCATTAATCCCTTCAACGGCAACAGAGCCCAACTTTGGGTAACCAATTACGTGCTGGCTGATTATGGCACAGGGGCGGTTATGGGGGTTCCTTCCGGTGACCAGCGTGACTGGATGTTTGCCAAGAAGTATGACCTGCCCATCATCCTGACCTTGCAGCCTAAGGACAAGGAACTCAAGCTGGAGGAGATGGATGCTGCTTATACGGATAAGGATGGTGTACTGGTCAACTCCGGCAAGTTCACGGGCATGGAAATCCATAAGGCCATGAGCGGGATTATCGATGAAGCAGAGGCTCAGGGATTTGGCAAGCGTAAGGTTAACTATCGTCTGCGCGACTGGCTGATTTCCCGTCAGCGTTATTGGGGGGCACCCATCCCGGTAATCCATTGCCCCCACTGTGGTGAAGTGCTGGTGCCGGAAGAAGATTTGCCGGTAAGACTGCCGGAGGATGTTTCCTTTGATAGTGGTGCGCTGTCCCCGCTGGCTACCAGTGAAGCTTTCGTGAACTGCAAGTGCCCGCAGTGTGGTGCCGATGCCAAGCGGGAAACGGATACCATGGATACCTTTATCTGTTCTTCCTGGTATTATCTGCGTTACACTGACCCGAAAAATGATCAGGCTCCTTTTGCTAAAGACAAGGTCAATTACTGGGCGCCTGTAGACCAGTATATCGGCGGCATTGAGCATGCTATCCTGCATCTGCTCTATTCCCGTTTCTTTACCAAGGTGCTTCATGATGCCGGTTTGGTGGACTTTGATGAACCCTTTGCCAATCTGTTGACGCAGGGCATGGTCCTGAAGGACGGCTCCAAGATGAGTAAGTCCAAGGGCAATGTGGTGTCGCCAGAAGAAATCATCGGCAAATACGGTGCGGATACGGCCCGTCTCTTCATCCTGTTTGCTGCTCCTGTCGATCGTGACCTCGAATGGAGCGACCAGGGGGTGGAGGGTGCCTTCCGCTTCCTGGGAAGGGTATGGCGTATTCTCGATCACTTTGAACCGATGGTCAAAGTGGGAAAAGATAAATATGATATCACCGCCTTGAACAAGGACGAAAAAGAACTGCGCCGTGTCCTCCATGTGACCATCAAGAAGGTTACGGAAGACATCCGCGACCGCTTTATGTTCAATACGGCGATTTCCTCCATCATGGAACTGGTCAATGCCGCGTATGCCTTCCAGGATAAGGACCTGAATGCTGGTTTGGCTAGGGAATTTGCTGCAGCGCTCATTAGGATGTTGGCTCCCTTTGCGCCGCACATCACCGAGGAACTGTGGCATAATCTCTTCGCAGAAGGCAGTGTCCATCAGCAGCAGTGGCCGAAATTTGAAGAAGAGGCCACCAAGCTTGCAGAAATCGAAATCGTTCTGCAGATCAACGGCAAGGTAAGAGATCGTATCACCCTGCCGGCGGACATCGACAAGACGGCTATGGAAGCAGCTGTCAAAGAACTGCCCCGGGCGAAGGAACTTACCGAAGGCAAGACCATTGTCAAGGTTATCTGTGTGCCCAAGAAACTGGTCAATATTGTGGTAAAATAAGCGTTAATCCCGAAAGATGTACGAGTGTGAGCAACAGTCGTGCATCTTTTTTTGCTGGGGGTCCCTTGTTTTGTCCTTGCAATTTTCAGAATATTATAGTATAATATGACACATCAAAAGTGTCCATGCAATTATCCGGTGAATAAGGGAGGGGTATCGATGTTTAGAGCAGTACCATTTCACTTGAAAGAAAATGCTGAGCGGGGCTATGATGTCCTGGAGAAGGTTTTGAGCTATGCAGCGGAGCAGTCCTTGAATCCCTTGGGGAAAGTCAGTGGTGCATTGTCTTCCTTTAAGGTGGATGTGATTGAAACCGAGACAGCATATGAATTATTTGCAGAATTACCAGGTTTTTATAAAGAACAGATTACGGTGTCCTATGATGATGACAATTATCTCCGCATTAAGGCTCAGCGGGCGGAAGCTGCGGATGCCAGCATCAAGTACCTTTGCCGGGAACGCAAGAGCGGTGATTTTGAACGCACGTTTTATATTGACGCGATTGACCAGAAGGCTGTGAATGTGGCCTTTGAGAATGGCATCCTGCACATTGTCCTGCCTAAGCAGAAGGAAGAGGATGGCCGCACGGTATTTGATATAGAGTGATTTTCTATTGGTGAGCCTGCTGTCCCTGGAAAAAAGGTGTTAGCAGGCTCTATTTATGGTAAAATGGAAAAGCAGCAGGAAAAATATTTTCCTGCTGCAGGGGAAGCAGCAGGATTTTTTCGGCTGGAAAGGGAATTGTACAAGAGTAGAAATGGATTAGTGATCCATAGTTGACCAGAGGAGATTTGGGAGGGACTAACCATGATGGATGAAAAGGATTGGGCGGAGTTTAAGAGAAAACTGAAGGCCAAGACGGAAATCGATTTGGACCTGTATAAGGAACCGCAGATGAAGCGGCGTATTGGCAATCTGGTGAATAGAGCTGGTATGGATTCTTATGTGGCGTATTTTGATAATGCCGCCAAGGATAAGAATGATTTTGCTGCTTTTATCGAATATCTGACCATTAATGTGTCGGAGTTTTTCCGCACACCGGAGAAATTTGATAAGCTGGAGACTGATGTTATCCCGGATTTGCTGAAGCGTTCATCAAAGCTTAACATTTGGAGTGCTGGCTGTTCCATTGGTGCAGAGCCTTATTCGCTGGCCATTATCATGAAGGAAATGACGCCGAATATGAAACACCGTATTTTGGCTTCGGATCTTGATATTGAAATTCTGGCTAAGGCTAAGCGGGGCATTTACACCAAAGAGGAAATCAAGGCCATGAAGCCGGATCGTCTGGCCAAGTATTTCAAACCGGTGGAAGACGATAAATATGCCGTCAGCCAGGATATCAAGAACTGCATTGAATTCAAGCGTCATAACCTCTTGAAGGATTCCTTTGAGACAGGCTTTGATTTGATTCTGTGCCGCAACGTGGTGATCTACTTCACAGAGGAGGCCAAGGACCAGCTTTATGCGAACTTCTTTAAGGCGCTGAAGCCGGGAGGGATTCTCTTTGTAGGTGCCACCGAGGCAATCTTGAACTTCCGCAAATTAGGTTATACCAGTTTCCAGCCATTCTTCTATCAGAAACCATTAGCATAATACTAGTAATCAGCAAAAGGATCGGGGTTAAAACATGTACGCGAATCAACAGATAGAACAATTGGATAGGGAAAGCATGCAGGCCCTACAGTGGGAACGTTTGCAAAAACAGCTGAAATGGGTAGAGGAAAAAAGCCTTTTTTATCAGCAGAAATTTGCCAAGGCCGGTGTATCGGTGAAGGATATAAAAAGCCTTGAAGATATTCAACGGCTTCCTTTCCTGACTTCCAATGAACTCTTTCAAGTGGATTCGCTGGACATGTTGACCATGCCCTTATCCGGGATTATGCGATTCAGTGTGGTGCAACAAGAAAATGGTGAAGTGACGAAGTTTTACACGAATGGAGATGTGGCGCGCAATGTGGAGATGATGTCCCGCTGTCTGGTGGCTGCAGGGGTCAATCAGACCTCGGTGGTTGCCTTGCAGGGGGATATGTCGGATAGCCGTCTGATGGATGTGCAGTATGCCGCGGAAATGCTGGGGGCGACTGTGGTGACCATGGGCACGGATTACCGTCAATGGTTGCGCTTCATGGAACTCATCAGCATGGATACGATAGTGAGTACGCCGCAGCTGATTATGCAGCTCATTATCCAGTTGCAGGCCACCGGGAAGAATATTGCAGATTATCCGCTGAATCGGATAATCTGCATGAATTCCCAGGGGTTAACGAATGCCATGCAGCGGCATATTGCGGACCGGACCCATGCTACGGTCTATAATTTCTATGAGCCGGCGGAGTTGGGAATGGCCAGTATGCTTTTTCAATGTGAGGCCCATAAGGGGTATCATATCCAGGAGGATTATTTCTATCCGGAGATTGTGGCCTTCCATAGTGATTGTGTGGTAGAAGAACCTCATCAGATGGGGGAATTGGTGGTGACAACCCTTTCGGCAGAAGCGGTGCCGTTGATTCGATACCGTACGGGACAGGCGGTTATGCTGGAAAAAGATGTCTGTGATTGTGGACGGACATTACATCGGGTGACTACACCATTTACATTTATGTGAGAGAAAAGCCTTCCATCAGTGGGAAGGCTTTTTTGATGAGGATTGATTATGACAGCAGCTTTGGATTTTATTATCGGCCGGGCAGGTACGGGCAAGACGCATGCTTGCCTGGCGGCTATGCGGCAGGAAATGAGCAGGCGTCCTTTGGGGCCGGCACTGATTTTGCTTTTGCCGGAGCATATGACCTATAAGGTGGAACGGGAATTGGCTTCCATGATGGAAGAAACCGGGCAGGGCTTTTTTCGGGCCTATGTCTTTGGCTTTCGGCGTTTTGCGCGGCAAATCCTGTTGGAAACGGGGGGCGCTTTACCCCGCATCAGCGATGTGGGACGGCGTTTACTTTTGCAGAAACTCCTACTTAAACATCAACGGGAAGGGGACCTGATGGTATTTGCCCGGGCGGCAAGGCAGAGGGGCTTTACGGAAACCTTGTCTGATGCCATCAAGGAGATCAAGAGTTATCGTCTGACCACAGATACCCTGCGGCAGGCAGCAGACCTGGTGGGAACAGGACAGGAAAGGCTGTCGGGCAAGGTTCGGGAACTCAGCACTTTAGCTGATGAGTTTGCTGCAGCCATGGCGGGCCGCAAGAGTGATGCGGAGGACCTCATGAACTGTCTGGCCGAGAAGATTCCTCAGGCTGAACTCATGCAGGGGGCAGAGGTCTGGATTGATGGTTTTGTGTTCTTTAATCCCCAGGAAATGAATGTACTGGCCGCTATTTTATCCAGTGCGGCCAAGGTGCATATCACGCTGCCGATGATGGGAGAATTGCAGCCGGATGGTCAGGTGAATTTCCAGCTCTTGGAAAACAGAAGTGAAACAGGACTTTTTAATCGTCCTTATCGTACCATGGAAAGTATCTGCCGTCTGGCACAAGAGCTGGGCGCAGATCGGAAGGGATTCTGGCAGCCTGTTACGTGGTTATCCCGGAATCAGCGGGCCCATAATCCTGCATTGGCGTGGCTGGAAGAACATCTATTTGGGCAGCCTGCGGCAATGGGGAAAGAAATTTCTGGCCTGCAGCTGGTGGAGGCGGCCAATCGACGTATCGAAGTGGAGACGATGGCGGCTGATATCTTGCGGTTGGTGCGGGAGGAGCATTACCGTTATCGGGATATCGGTGTACTGGTGCGCAATGCAGAGGATTATGAGGGGATTCTGCCACTGGTGTTCCAGGATTATGGCATTCCCTTCTTTCAGGATGGCAAACGGCAAAGCATTCATCATCCTTTGGCTGAATTACTGCGTTCTGCATTGGAAGTGGTGCAGAAGGGCTGGAATTACGAAAATATTTTCCGCTGCCTTCGTACGGGATTTTTTCCTCTGGTGCGGGAGGATGTGGATAAGCTGGAAAATTATGTGCTGGAGTTTGGCTTGCGGGGGCGTAAACGCTGGCTGCAGCCGGAAAACTGGAACTGGCATCGTCGGTATTCGCTGACGGAGGAAGACGAGGAAACGGATGCGGAAACAAAAGCGCAGCTGCAGCTGATTGATGGTTTGCGGCGGCAGGCCATCGGGGCATTGGCGCTTTTTGATCAGGAAATCCGCCAAACAGAAAATGTGACAGGGCAGGTTACGGCTCTCTACAATCTGCTGGTGTCTTTGGAAGTGCCTGCCCATTTAAGCAAATGGCGGGAAGTGGCAGAAACGGAAGGGCGGCTGGCTGATGCCGCTGAGCATAAGCAGATTTGGGAAGATATCATGAATTTCTTTGATCAGCTGGTGGAAATCAGCGGTCAGGAAAAGATGAGTCTCAGCGATTTTGCAGCGGTACTGGGGGATGGGCTGGATGCGGTAAGCCTGTCCCTGATTCCACCGGGGCTTGATTATGTCACCGTGTCGTCCTTTGACCAGAACAGTCTGGCGGGGAGCCGGGCCATGTATATTCTCGGAGCCAATGCGGGAATCATGCCCCGACGTATTGGCGATGCAGGCATGTTTACCGATGCGGACCGTTTGCATTTGGCAGATGTGCTGGCGAAAATTCCCGGAGAGCGGGGGGAAGCACCGCTGATCTCCCGTGGGGGACAGGAACGCAGCTTTGGCGAACGCTTTCTGCTCTATCGCGGGTTTAACGAAGCCCGGGAATATCTTTGGATATCCTATGCCCTGGCGGATGCGGAGGGCAATGGTCTGCAGCCGGCGCCGTTGGTGGAAAAACTGAAGCAATGTTTCCCGGGACTTGCGCTGCTTTCGATTCCTTTGGAAACCTTAGGCCGGCATGATATGCTGCAACTGGCGGCAGCTGGCCCTGCAGTATCCGGCCTTTCCAACGCTTTGCGGGGACAGCGGGATGATGGGGAGATGGAACCCTTTTGGCAGGATGTATACAACTGGGCGCTGCAGCAGCCGGATTTGCAGCGGCCTTTGCAGTTAGCTCTTGCCGGGCTTAATCCCAAGGCTCCTGTGGGGGAACTGCCACCTGAACTTGCTCAGGCGATTTTCCTGCGGGGAAAATTCCTGAGGGGCAGTGTTACGCAGTTTGAACAGTATCATCGCTGTCCCTTTGCGCATTTTGCCCGTTATGGGTTAAAACTTCAGGAGCGGCGTACTTATGAATTCAAGCAGATGGACTTAGGTCAGTTGCTGCATGAGGTCCTGCGTGCATATGGAGAAATGGTTCGTAAGGATTATCAGAGCCACTGGCAGAATGTTCCGGAGGAAAAACGGCCGCAACTCTGTCAGGACCTGGTGGAGGAAATTGCTCCCCGGCTGCAGAGTGAGATTCTGCTCAGCCGGCCGGATTATCGCCATTATAAGCGGCGCATGGCGGCTACTGCCCTGCAGGCTGTCAATCATCTGTCGGCCTGGGCCGCTATGTCGGAGTTTCAGCCAGTTTACTTTGAAGAGGAGTTCGGTCATGGCGGGGACAGGGTACAGTTGACGCCACTGCCCTTGGGGAATGGCTTTTCGTTATCCCTGAAGGGACAGATTGACCGGCTGGATGTACACCAGGAAAATCCTTATTTCCTGATTTTGGATTATAAGAGCGGACAGGCGGCCATCAATCTGTTTGAGGTTTATTATGGGTTGAAATTACAGCTGCTGGTCTATGTCTTGGTGGGGCAGGAACTGTTGAAACAGCAGGACGAGGAACGTCTGCCGGCAGGGATTCTCTACGCCTTGCTGCACAATCCCACCATTGCTACGGACAAGCGGATGAGCACAGAGGAAATGCAGGCGGCAATTAAGAAGAAGCTTATCATGCCGGGCTGGGTGCTGGCCGATATGGATGTGCTGCGCAGCATTGACGCGGATTTGGAACACATCAAGCCCCAGACGAAAAAGGACGGGGAATTGGATGCCAAGACCATCAGCGGCCATTATGTCCGCACCCAGCAGGAATTTGAACTGCTGCTGGGCTATGTGGATTATATTTTGAAGGATACGGGCCGCGAGATTCTGTCCGGCAATATCCGCATTAGTCCCTGCCGTTACGACAAAAAGGCGGAACGGACGGCCTGCACCTATTGCAGCTATCGGATGCTCTGCGGCTTCGATACGGATATCGAGGGCTTTGCCTACAACGATGTGGGCAACTTTGACGAGGAAGAAATGGAACGCCTGATGGCGGAAAAAATTGGAAGAGAGGATTTAGCCCATGCCATATACAAAGGACCAACAGAAAGCCATTGACGCCCGCGGACGCAACATACTGGTGGCCGCTGCGGCAGGTTCCGGCAAGACACGGGTGCTGGTGGAGTGCATTATCCGCCAGCTCATTAACGGGGAACTGGATGTGGATGAACTGCTGGTGGTGACCTTTACCAATGCGGCGGCGGCAGAAATGCGGGAGCGCATCGAGGCTGCGTTGGAAAGGGAACGGACAAAGGTTACCGACAAGCAGATTGCCGCAAGGCTAGAGCGGCAGATGGTGCTTCTGACCGGTGCGGATATCTGCACTTTCCATTCCTTCTGCCAGCGGCTGATTCGTCAGCATATCGAAGCGATTGACGTGGACCCCAAGTTTCGTCTGGCCAGCGAGCAGGAACTGGTGCTGCTCAAAAACGACACCTTGGAAGCTCTGCTGGAAGAAAAATACGAGCGCCCCGTCGAAGCTGAGAAACTGCCCCTCTGGGAGGATTTTATTTCCTTTATGGACGATTACGGCGACGAAAAGGGCGATGCAGAAGTAAAGGAAGCAGTGCTGAAACTGTATTCTTTTGCCCAGAGCCAGCCCTTCCCGGAAAAATGGCTGATCAGTCAGCAGGAAAAAAATGGGGCTGACCTTGCCCATTCGCCATGGCTGACGGCGGCCGTGCCGGAAATGCGGGCTGGACTTATGGCGGTTATCAGCCAGTACGAGGAAGCGGCAGCCTTGGGGAAAAAACGTGATGACCCTGCGCTGACTGCTGCCTGGATACCTTATGGCGAATTGATGCAGCAGGATTTGGCGGGCCTGGACGATATCCGCGAGGCCTTTAACGTGCTGGAGGCAAATCCCGACGGGCAAAAGTGGGATGAACTGGCCCGTCAGGTCAGCAAGTTTTCCTGGACCGCCATGCGGGGGAAAATCTATAACGACCTCAAGACCCTCTATCCTGATGTCCGTGAGCAGTTTAACAGCCGGCGGGATGCGGTGAAAAAGGCGCTGAAGAAATTTGCCGACAATTATTTGAGTCAGCAGGCGGCGCAGATTGAGGAAGACATTGCGGCCAATCAGCGGACGGCTGCAATTTATGCCCAGCTGGCCTTGGAGTTTGGTCGCTCCCTGCAGGAAGCCAAGAAGGAGCGCAATATTCTCGACTTCAACGATTTGGAGCATTTTGCATTGGAAATTCTCTGCGTTGATGATGAGGACGGTTCGGTGGTGGCAAGTCCGGTGGCCCTCTCCCTGCAGGAGAAGTACAAGTCCATCATGGTGGACGAGTATCAGGACACCAACGGGGTGCAGGAGGCCATCCTGAACCTCATTGCCCGGGAGAACAACCGCTTTACCGTCGGGGATGTGAAGCAGAGCATTTACCGCTTTCGCCTGGCGGACCCCTATCTCTTTCAGGCCAAGTACGATAGCTTCCCGGAAAAGCCGGCTGCCGAGGATAAAAACCAGCTCATCAACATGAAGCAGAACTTCCGCAGCCGCAGCGAGGTGCTGGCGCCCATAAACTTTATCTTTGACCAGATTATGACCAGAGGCGCGGCGGATATTGAATACGATGCGAACAGTAAGCTCTACCCCGGCAAGGAGTATCCTGCCCATGAGCACAGCTTTGCCGGTGTAAACGGGGCGCTGGAATTGGATTTGGTCTTGCGTGCTGGCAAGGAGGAAAAGGCCGTGCCTGCGGGAAGTGACAGCGAAGATGAGGCGGAGAATTTATCCGGCTTCCATCTGGAAGCGGCCTATATCGCCAAGCGCATCGGTCAGCTGATGGAGCAGGGTTATATGGTGCTCGACAAGGACAGCAACAGCTACCGTCCGCTGGAGTTTCGTGATATTGCGGTGTTGATGCGCGCGGTGAGCGGCAAGGCCAACATCTTGTTGGAAGCCATGCGGAAAAGGAGTGTGCCTGCCTATGCCGATGTGGACGGCGGGTACTTCGAGGCGGCAGAAGTGCGCCTTATACTGGCCCTGCTCACGGTTATCGACAATGTGCGGCAGGATATTCCCCTGGCGGCGGTGCTGGCTTCACCGATTGGCGGCTTTTCCATGGAGGAACTGGC